>JAIXVK010000504.1 GCA_027483085.1 Comamonadaceae bacterium
CCTCCTGCAATGGGTGCAACACGGGGAAGAACATGCTCTGAAACAGCATGTACTGAAGCCAATGCAAGCAAAGTCTCCTTGATCTCCTGAATTTCTCGTGGCTTCAGAATGACTTCTCTTTGCAATGCATAGCGGCGAAGACGGTCTGTCATCTGGGACGACTCAACCAACACAGCATGTTGCGCTCCACGAATCTGAAACATGGCATAGTGCTTGTCAGAAGCAATATCCTGCACAAAACCGACCAGACCTGGCATTGGGATCGGCAGGCTCGCATTGACCATAGGGGGCCATTTGCGCTCAGGGCATTCGGGCACTTCGCGTACTTCGGATCGCGTTATTTCTTCGATTGGTGCACCGACGCTATCGACGCTACTGACGTCGTCAGATGTGACGGTTTCGACAGCAGTTTCCAAAGAGTCTTCTGGAGCCACTGGTGTGACGTCGACATCGACGCTACTGACGTCGTCAGATGCGACGGTTTCGACAGTAGACTCCAAAGAGTCCTTTGGATCTATTTGGTTATCTGTCGCGGGTGTACCTGCAGAGAACAGTTGCTTTTTTATTGCTTCAATTGATGATTGAGACATTTAAGACCCGTTTTTTCGCCCGAAAGTACGCCAGTCAGACACCTACGGACGTAGCTAGGCATCGACTGATCTCGTTTCGCGGAAAAGACTCTTAATGGATACGCGGCAAGTCGTCACGACGACAAACGACTTTGCTGTTCCATCGCACCCGTTGCTGCAAGCAGTAGTGATGCAGCTGGGAGTTGTAGCTTAGGCGGGAGTACTACTCCTCGGGTTCCGCCTGCCATCTGTTTGGGACTCACTGAGGTTTGGGACTCACTGAGTATGTTCACCGTCGTACTCATTGATGGCTGAGAGTAGGACTGAATAGAGCTAATTGTGGGCGCTCCTAAATGGTAAGGGTTCGCGTACCCAAAATCAAGAGTGGGCTAACAAATTTTCTTGCAAGCCCGCGATTCGAACAGGTGCAGTCGAATGCGTGGTGTCCATTTTTTTAGGGCTACTTCCGGGTGGGTGTCAGTCAATAGCGGCCAAGATAAGGGCAGCGTCGGTGTGGTCAAGCACAAACTCCCTGAGTAAGTGATAGTGGGTGCCACAGGATTCGGCAATCGGTTCCTTTCCGAAGGAAATTTCACTGTAGGCGTACAAACATGCGATCAAGCCCAGGGTGTCCGCTGACACGCAACCTGCAAAGCCATTGTCGGAGCGTACTGCGTACGTCTCCTCCTCCGTTGGAGCCATGTAGAAGCCGTCATTGCTCAGTGTGTAGAACGCCCAATAGCCACCGTCATAGTTACTTGTCAGGGTCTCTGCGAATCGAAAAATCAACGGCTCTAACTTCAGGACGTAGCAAATGCCAAACAGCCGTTCAACCATCTGCAGCCGCTGAGCATCAGGGATAAGTAGCTTAGATACTTTTTGTGATTGGGACATGGTTAGTCGTGGATAGGGGGTGATATTCGTTAAAAAAGAGTCCGTGGCCTCCCGACGCTGCCGACGCTGCCGACGACCTTTGGAGCAGGCGACGGTTGCGACGGGAGCGTCAGAAGCGACGGGAAATTTCTCTCGGGGGAGCGCGGCCTTGCACGGGGGAGGTGTCTGGCGCGGCAGTCCCGAGAGGCCCCAGATTGCCCGCAGGGAGCGCTTCTGGGTAGCTGTTGTGCGCGGGGTACTCAGTCCCAGTCTGCGCAGCCTATGTGGTCACTCTCAAGCCCCGCCAGCAAGCACGCATCGTGATTGATCGTCAGTGGCAAGAGGTCTTGCGGTGTGTCCATATCAAAGGCACGATTTGCAGCGGTGGATAGGCAGTCAGTGAAGCTCATGATGATTTCCTTTTTGAGTTGGGTGGGGGTTACTTACGGATGCGGAACCAATAGAAGATGGCGACCGATCCACCAAGGATCAGCACTACCAACCACGTGAACATGAATACGAGAATCGCGATAGCTGCCAAGGCCATGCCCCGCGTTGCAGGGAACCATAGACCTACAGCGGCAACTGCCAACAGTGCGCACGTAACGCTGAGAGTCAATCAACCCTCCTTGGTCTTGCGACGTTTCGGTGGTGCTGCCTGATGGCTTGCCATGTACGTAGCCACAGCTTTTTCAAAAGTCATGGCTGGCGCGTGCTCGTGTAAACGTGTGTTGACTTCGGAGACTTGCACCAAGCCAATTTCCTTCAAAGCACTCAAGACAAAACCACCTGTATTGATGGACTTCCCTTGGTGCAAAACGTGGAATGATTTGGCGGTCAGGTCTTGAGCACCGAGCACAATGTCCTGAATGGCAATCGCTGGTGCCCAGTCCTTGCACCACATGCCGCCGCCACTGTTCCCAGTGATAGCGAGATGCAGGGTGCCGTCCTCTTGTTTTCTGCCGATGGCGAAGTCCAATACCGACCTGCCAGAGAGGGATGGACATTCGCCTTGATGGATGACCTCTATCGGGTCGATGTGCTCAATCTCGTTTTCTGATGATCCGTTTTCTGTCATGGTTTGTTTCCTTGGTGAGTTGGTTAATTTGATTGGCTGTATGGCCTTTCATATAAGGTGCAGTTTTTCCCGCGTCGGTTACCTTCCGAAGATCCAGAGCACTGCGTTAAAGACCAATGCCCCTGATGCGAGAAACACCGCGATCAGCAACGCGCTGTAGCTGACGATTACTGCTAGCCAAATCAGCAATGCTGGCGCTGTCATTCCGATACCCAGCCCGGATAGAGCTCCCCAGAATCCATAGAAGTAGCCCCCAAAGAAGGCTCCAGAGATGGAGCAAATCCAGATGGGATAAATCAGTTTTTGGAAGTAACTTGATATGTCACTGATTTCAAGTCGATTGAAGACTGCCAACGTTATTTGGGTGACTGCGTTCGTATGCTGTGCGTTCCAGATTGGTATGAACTGACTTGGACGCAAGCGTTGTGTGACGGTGCGTTTGGAAGACTTGTTCTGCTTCATGTAACTCCTGAAATGGGACGAAAAAAAACCAGCTCAATGGCTGGTTTCGTAGGCGCGTTTAGTGGCACTCATGGGGACTCCTAGGTCGTAGGTTGAATTACATACTTTTGGCACATTGCTGTCAGATCGGGTTCGACTCCTGTTTCCTTGGGAATGAATAGTTCGACTCCAAATCCTGAGTCCTCAAGTACAAACACTATTTCGAAGCAGCTTGGATACTCCAAGATGAACTCAAATGAAGCTGTAAACATGGGGTCGTCGTATCGAACGCCAGCAAGCCTGTTGCTCAAGACGTTGAATCCGATTTGCCCCTGAATTGCTTCGACAGTGTCCCCAAGCTCCACGATGACGAAGTAGCCGATAGCTTCGACGTCGTCCCCCTCGACACACAAATCGTCAATGCGTTGTTGGACTAGCTTTCTGACTTCTTCGTTAGTAATTTGGGGAAGACTCTGGCTGTCACGCACGACGATCACGGGGGACCTCCAAACATGGTTTCTGCTTGGGGAGTTGACGGGTAAGTGGGTTGGTGGTAAATGTCACGTGGCATGAATCCAGCGGTGACGGTAGATGTGAATGACATGGGTAGCTCCTTGTTTTTGAAATGAAAAAAAAGCACCCAAGACGGTGAAGTCAGGGGTGCGTTGCGTTGGGGCCAATTATGGCTGCCCCGGTGGCCTATGACGTTTTCAGTTTTTTTGCGAGCTGATATGGGAAACCTAATTATTTCGCTACCATTTGATGTCATGGCAACGATAACGGCTTCCCCTCAAGGCTGGCCAGGCACGAAATACCAGATTAAGGAAGATCAAAATGTTTAGTACCTTGCATAAAAACTTTGAAAAATCAGATGTAGATCTTGTAGAGATGCAAAGTCAAAGTGGATTTTCTCGTTACTTACTTATCAGATCACTCGAAAAAGAGCATCTTTCAGAGCTTCTACTGGAACAGCTCGGCGATAAATTTCAAAAGGGAAAAGATCTATATGAACAATTGTTTAATTCAGAAATTTCAATTGATCGGCTCATCACGTATATCAGGGAAAAATATCCGGCTGTCCGCAAGGAAAGACTTGCTCAAGAAAGTCATCTCCCTAAAATAATTGCGAATTTTGGACAAGTCAAATGCGGCATTAGAAATGATGACCTCAATGATTTGACTAAAGAACTTGTTCGTGACAAAACCATATCTTCAAAGCCTGAGCTTGAGGCGAAGATTAAGCAGCTACTAGACGGGAGAGTGTTTGGATATATTTTGTGGCAATACTACAATCAGGTAACGAATGATCTGATCGAGCATTGCATTAACGATCACCCAAAAATTATTCCAACTCTAAGGAAAATTCGATACGTTGACTTCATGGTCTTGATAGATGGGAAGATAGTTCCATTTGATTTAAAGATCACGCACATTTCAGACGACTACTTCGATTTGTTCAGCAGAGGCATCAAATCATCGAACCTACTTGAAACTGGTGACGATTTTGAGATAACTGATGCACCTTCTGAGTTAGAAGCAATAAAGAAATTCTACAAATCGATGAAGGGACCACATAGTTTGCCCAACTACGGTGGCATGAAGAAGCCGGAGCTTCTCACAACTATTGATGCAATCAATAGTCCAGAATCAAAGACATTCGTCCAGTTGAAGCTAACCGAAAGAAAAAGAATGGTTCAAACCATTAAGACCAATCTACATTCTCTGGAGTGGTGGAACTACAAATACCAAGGCGAGCGTTTGTTCAAAAATAACAATAGATTTTTTGTTTTCTTGGCTTACGAAAATTCGTTTGAGGATGCACGTCCGCTCAAAGGAAAAATTGAATTTATATCTGCTGCAGTTAGTGAGAAATTGAATGAATTGGCTTTGGGTATATATAACAAAATTCACTACAACTACACCAAAGATAAGGGACTAGCAGGCAAGTATGTCGCAAACTCAAAGTCTGTTCTAGTGTGCGAATGAAATTTACATTCTACGTTTTCTAATTTCTGATTGACCACAATCCATCCTTGCAAAAAGAGAAGTTATCAAAAAGAATTTGCACCAAATCTGCGCTTTCCGGGACAATATGCTCCGTAAAAAACGTTGTGAGCAGGCTCATGTAAATGGCGTTTGTGTCTTTGGGAGCTTCGTTGAGAATTTGAGTCACATGCAGACGAACGAAATTCGTCGTTTTAGCTTCATCCAAAAAAACTACTGTTTTGATGTTTTTTGGCTTTTGCATTGTGATTAACATGTCGCCCTTGATAGTGATCTTTCTATTTAGCTGACGCGGAGCAAATGTCTTTTGCTCCATCCATTCGATTTTGAAAAGGCTGAATCCGGAAACCAACAATGCGGATAGCAATGCGTGCCACTCCTCACCAGATAGTGAGTGAAAAGTTGTGCTAAAAAATCGCTCTGGCTTTAGTACTCGCCAAATCTCCAGAACGCAAGTTGCAATATCTGCCTTGAATGCTGTTTGCGTCTTGCGTCTTACTGGGCTATCACTCACTACAATTTCGTTGTCATAGTCAACAGAATTGCCAAGCCACGTATTCCAAATTGCGCTTTGTTCGAAGTACGGCACAGAGTCTCCGTATGGAAAGTCAGTGAAAACATAATCTATCGAGTTGTCTGGAAGATTAAGTTTCTTCGCATCTCCGTTTTCAATTACATACCCAACAGAATCACAGTCGAGGTTTGTTATTGATTGAACCCGGCCGCGGTCAGTTCTTGAAATAAGTTTTTTCTGTTCCAAGAAGTTTCTCTTGCCTGAAAGAACTTTCTCCAATCTGTTCGAAAAATAGTGAAAGACATTGTTCTCTATATATGTTTGACCTGTATAAAAACCTGTCATCCATGCGCCTGGATTCATGTCGCCTCGGCTCTTAATTGGTGGTACCAGCCGCGAGCAATTGGCAATGTTGGAAGTAAATGCAAAAAGCAGTGAATCCCTCACTATTTTGTCTTCTGTTTTTACTATTTCATCATGCAGTTTTTTGTGGCATTGGAGCGCTCTTTTGGTAAACAAGTGATCCGTAGTCATCCCATCAAAAACACTAATCCGTCCGTTTCGGATTAATGGACTTGAGGGTAGATCATCTGGTCTACCAGCATTTACTTCCATGGTAATTAAACGCTCTTTTGCATCGTCGGTTACATCCTGTTCTATGGCTTTTTTTGAACAGTTGCATTGCAATCTATGCTTTAAGGGGACATCCTCTTTATTTCGCAAAGTTGCGATCACTTTTGCTAGGCCGCCGCATTGAACACATGTTTCCGAATACCAATATTCATAGTACTTAGCCACAGTTCTTTTTATTTGTTCAGCTTGAATTTTTAACCTATAGATATCAGCATTTGAATCCATCAGCTGCGATTGAATGAAGGTAGCTGCCGGGTTTAAATCAATACTAATTACGTTTCGAGCATTCAAATATGCTTCGCATGCAAATACTCCATACCCAGAAAATGGATCCAATAGTATTTCAGAGGGTTCAGAATAACTTTCTATAAGAAGCTTTAAATCGTTAGACGGTTTCTTTCCCCAATATTTATGCATGGCATAACGTGGTGTCTTTTCTTCTGTCATAGCATTTCCATTTCAAGTATTTTTTTAAATGACTCCTCCCTGAGGAGCTAGCGAGTGGGACTTGGTGATTATTTGGGAGATAGGTTGGCGGCCCCGCCTTTGGGCTCACTTGCTGCTTCCAGACTCGGAATCCAGCGCATGAGCGGCATGAGGTCTACTGCACCAGTGACTCACCATACTTTTTTGGCTCCGGCCCAACTGGTTCCCAATGCCTTAACAGAGCCCTTCTCTGCGAAGGGTGTGACCAGGTTTATTCTCATTGGCGAATTATCAATGGAGGGTGGAGCCTGTCAAAAGCAACACCGAACACTCCGAACTCCCCATGCCGCTATGCCCAATAGAAACCAGCAAAGGGGTTACAGCGCTGTGCAATGACTAGACTGAAGGAATGGTGTGGAATGTGCAGAAAAGGAAGCGCGAGAGGCCCCAGGACAGGACTGGCGACACGGAACCTGCAATGTGTTCACTATGTGAACTGAAGCCAGAAACAAAAAAGCCCATCGCGATGGACGGGCTTTTTCACCATTTCTGGTGGCCTGGGGCGGAATCGAACCACCGACACAAGGATTTTCAATCCTCTGCTCTACCGACTGAGCTACCGGGCCTAAGCCTTGAATTCTAGCATTAAATTTAGACGTTATTTCGTTTCCCGCGAGAAAGATCAACTCCGAGTTGTTTCAGCTTGCGGTAGAGGTGGGTTCTTTCCAGCCCGGTCCGCTCGGCGACCCGCGTCATGGAGCCATTTTCTTTGACCAAATGGTACTCAAAGTAAGCCTTTTCAAACTCATCGCGAGCTTCACGCAATGGCTTGTCCAATTCGAAATCTTGATGCGCTTGTGGACCTGTTTCAACAAGACTCACCACCGAGAGGGAATCGACAACAATCGGTTCTGGCAATGCGCTGTATTCGACGGGTGATGGCGCCGCCTTGCGCACCGCACCACGCGTGAGCCCTTGCTCGACCGCTTTCAAGAGCTTTTGAAGTGTGACGGGCTTCTCAAGGAACGCGAGAGCTCCAATTTTGGTAGCTTCGACCGCAGTGTCGATGGTCGCGTGCCCGCTCATCATGATCACCGGCATCGTTAGGGCACCAGTGGAAGCCCACTCCTTCAACAGGGTGACGCCGTCGGTGTCAGGCATCCAGATGTCCAGCAAGACAAGGTCCGGGCGCTCCCGCAGACGCGCTGCGCGGGCTTGCGCTGCGTTTTCGGCGAGCTCTACCGTATGTCCTTCATCATTAAGGATTTCGGAAAGAAGCTCACGGATGCCGTGCTCGTCATCCACCACCAAAATATTCGCCATATTGCTTGCGCTGTCCCTTGTGAAACCCGTTTAGCGTTCAGGCCGCTACGTCGGGTGCAATAGCCAATGATAACGACACTTGCGCACCCAAGATGACGCCGTCTTTTTGTATGTTGCCTATGTCAATCCGCGAGCCATGCTCGTCAGAAATCTTCTTCACCACAGCAAGTCCCAGGCCAGTTCCTCGGGTTTTGGTGGTGACATAGGGCTCAAACGCCCTTTTCAAAATGTTCTCGGAGAATCCGTCGCCTTGGTCGCGGATAGACAACCGGACCCTGCGGTTGGCAGATTGCCACTGGGTGCGAATGGTCACGGTGCGCACGGTGTCATGCGGAGTGGTTGCAGACAGGCAGGCGTCCTGGGCGTTTTGCAGCAGGTTGTGAATGACCTGTCGCAACTGTTCGGCGTCGCCCAAAACGGGAGGACATTCGGGGTCCAACTCCAGGACCACGGGTACTTTGGTATTTTCCAAGTCGTACAGGTGGAGCACGTTTTTCACGAGGCTGTTGAGCAGCAGGGGCTTGAGTTCAGCCGCAGGCAGGCGGGCGTAGTCACGAAACTCGTTGACCAAGCGCTTCATCGAGTCGACCTGATCCACGATGGTTTTGACGGACTTGATCAGAATTGCATGCTCAACCGCCTCTAGCTTGCCGGTCAGTTTTTTTTCTAGACGCTCGGCGGAGAGTTGAATCGGCGTTAAGGGGTTTTTGATTTCATGTGCCAAACGACGGGCGACCTCGCCCCATGCTTGCGCGCGCTGGGCCGACACGATTTCCGTAATGTCATCAAATACCAATAGCTGATGATGCGAAGGAAGCTCCGCCCCCCGCGCCACAAGGGTTACGGGTCCCTCGAAGGGGCTATTGACGGTGGATACCGAACCTGACAACTCAAATGGCTGCTGCCAATGGTCTATGGCTTGGTCCTGATTGCCTTCAACCAAAATGTCGAATTGCTTTTTCGCCCCAGCACCGAACAGTTCCAGACCTTGGATTTCGGACAGGCGCTGCCCTTCAAACTGCACCAAGTCTTTCTTCAGGATACGCGATGCGCCCGGGTTGGAGCTCACGATGGCGCCGGTTGGGTCCAACACAATCACGCCGGAAGTGAGGTTATCGAGGATCGTTTGCAGGTGGGCACGGGCCGAATTCACCTGCGACATGCTGACTTCGACAGCCTGCCGCGCATCTGAGAGCTGCTGCGTCATAGACGCAAACGCGCGCGTGAGCCCGCCCAGCTCGTCGCGCCCCTGCAAAGCCAGCTTGGGCGTCAAGTCGCCTGCCGCCACCTGATTCACGCCTTCTGTCAGCAGCAACAAGGGGCGTGCAATCTGGTTTCCCAGTACCACTGCCAGCAAAATTGCAGCAAACACCGCCAAGAACAAGCTCAAGGTGAGTGTTCCGATGTACATGCGCTTCAACCCTTCCCGGCCCAACGCACGTTCTTGGTACTCACGGTTTGCACGGTCAACAGCCAAAGCATTGCTGACGAGGCTTGTGGGGAGTGCTTTTGTGACCAGCATGTAGCGCGCTTCGGACGCCAAGCCGAGGTTCGGGTTTGATATGGGCACCAAGGCTTTTATCCGGGCGGTCGTCAAACCATCCAGCGCCACATCATCCAATCCCTCTACCCATGCCAATGATCTCTGCTGTCTCGCACTTCGAAACTGACTATTGGTTGGTTTGTCCGGGCTCAGTTGAAACTTGGATTGACCGGTGCTCACGATCAACGCACCTGAGCCACTCCAGATCGTGATGTCGGTCGCACCCAGTTGGTCCAGCAACTTCTCTGCGATTAGACCAGAAGCCCCCTCCGGACTTTCGGCCAGTAGACCGGCCGCCGCTTTGGACTTCCCGGCGAGGTCAACGGTGAGCGTATCTAACGTGACCCGGCCCAAATTCAAACCCGCTTCGAGCGCACCTTCGACTTTGACGTCAAACCAGGTTTCGATCGAACGCGATACAAATTGGTAAGAAACGACATAGATCAACAGCCCCGGAGCGACGCCCACCAGAGCGAAAATCGTAGCCAATTTCAAGAGCAGCTTGCTCCCGAATCGCCCCTGCCGAAGCCGCGTGACAAGCCGGTAACTCACCCACGTAATTGCACCGACCAAAAGGCTCGCAACCACCACATTCACCATGAAGAGCGTTTGATAGCTGCTTTCATAGAGTTCACGGTTGTTCGTGGCCTGCGTCAGGAGATACAGCAAAGTAAGGCCAATCAGCACCATGACCGTGGAGCCAATCGCAATCGCGCGGCGCATCG
>JAIXVK010000495.1 GCA_027483085.1 Comamonadaceae bacterium
ATGCGCGAGCCCCTGGCGGCGCTGGGTTTGAAGTACATCGACTGAGAGCCCGCCATGAGCAAACCTACTTCGGGTGATTTCACCAAAACTGCTGGCTGGATGGACTGGTACACCGGCCCATCTACGCCTACCTTCCAACTGCCTGCAGGCGCTGTGGATGCGCACTGCCACGTGTTCGGCCCCGGTGCCGAATTCCCCTACGCGCCTGAGCGCAAGTACACCCCGTGCGATGCCTCCAAGCACCAGCTGTTCGCATTGCGCGATCACCTGGGCTTTGAGAAGAACGTCATCGTGCAAGCGACCTGCCACGGCGCCGACAACCGTGCGATGGTGGATGCGCTGATCGCCAGTAATGGCAAAGCGCGCGGTGTGGCCACCGTCAAGCGCAGCGTTACCGACGAAGAAATCCAGGCCATGCACGACGCCGGTGTGCGCGGCGTGCGCTTCAACTTCGTCAAGCGCCTGGTGGACTTCACGCCCAAGGACGAGCTGATGGAAATTGCCGGCCGCATTGCGAAGTGGGGCTGGCACGTGGTGATCTACTTTGAGGCGGTGGACCTGCCCGAGCTGTGGGACTTTTTTACCGCATTGCCCACTACCGTTGTGGTGGACCACATGGGCCGTCCGGATGTGTCACTGCCGGTGGACGGTCCGCAATTCGCCTTGTTTGAAAAGTTCATGCGTGAGCACAGCAATGTGTGGAGCAAGGTGAGCTGCCCAGAGCGCTTGAGCGTCAGCGGTCCCAAAGCCTTGAATGGCGAGCAACACGCTTACCGTGATGTGATTCCGTTTGCCAAACGCATCGTCGAGCAATTCCCCGACCGTGTGCTCTGGGGCACCGACTGGCCGCACCCCAACCTGAAGGACCACATGCCGGACGATGGTTTGCTGGTGGACTTCATTCCCCACATCGCCACCACCCCACAGCTGCAACGCAAGCTGCTGGTGGACAACCCCAACCGCCTCTATTGGCCTGAAACCCTGAAAGACTGATATGGCACTCGACAAACCCTACCAGGACATCCCTGGAACCATCATCTTTGATGCCGAGCAAAGCCGCAAAGGCTACTGGCTCAACCAGTTCTGCATGAGTCTCATGAAGGCCGATAACCGCGCGCGTTTCAAGGCCGACCAGCGTGCCTACCTGAATGAATGGCCCATGAGCGAGGAGCAGCGCCAAGCTGTGATCGATATGGACCTGAACCGCGCCATGCAGCTCGGCGGCAATATCTACTTCCTGGCCAAGATCGGCGCTACCCACGGCCGCAGCTTTCAGCAGATGGCCGGCAGCATGACCGGCATGACCGAAGAAGAGTACCGCGCCATGATGTTGGCCGGTGGCCGCTCGGCCGAAGGAAACCGCTATATCGGTGAGGACGGCGACGCCCAGGCCCACCGTCAACCCCAAGGCCAAGCTGGCAAGAAAGAGAGCGCCTGATGGCCCGCATTACCGCATCTGTATTCACATCCCACGTACCCGCCATAGGCGCGGCGATGGACCTCGGCAAGACCCAGGAGGACTATTGGAAGCCGTTGTTTGCGGGTTACGACTTCTCCAAGCAATGGATGAAGGACAACAAGCCTGACGTGATCTTCTTGGTCTACAACGACCACGCCACTGCCTTCAGTCTGGACCTGATTCCCACCTTCGCCATCGGTACCGCAGCGGAATACACACCGGCCGACGAGGGCTTCGGCCCCCGCCCGGTACCCAAGGTACAAGGTCATCCCGATCTCGCCTCGCACATTGCCCACTCGGTGATCCAGCAGGACTTTGACCTCACCATCGTGAACAAGATGGATGTGGACCATGGCCTGACCGTTCCCCTGAGCCTGATGTGCGGCGAAAAAGACCCGGTGAAGGACAGCTGGCCCTGCCCGGTGATACCGTTTGCGGTCAACGTGGTGCAGTATCCCGTGCCCAGCGGCCAGCGTTGCTTTAACCTGGGCAAGGCGATCCGCAAGGCGGTGGAAAGCTACGACGAAGACTTGAACGTGCACATCTGGGGCACCGGTGGCATGAGCCACCAGCTGCAAGGCGCGCGTGCCGGCCTGATTAACCGCGAGTGGGATAACGCTTGGTTGGACCAGATGATTGCCGACCCGGCGGCTTGCGCCGCCACGCCGCACATCGACTATGTGCGCGAAGCCGGCAGCGAAGGCATTGAGCTGGTGATGTGGCTGATCGCCCGCGGCGCCATGTCAGATGTGCCCTACGATGCTACAGATTTAGAAGCAGCCCGCGCACATTCTGTGAGCGTCAAGCACCGTTTTTATCATGTGCCCGCCAGCAACACGGCGGTGGGACATCTCATTCTGGAAAACAACTGATATGACCAAAACTATCAAAGTGGCGTTGGCTGGCGCTGGCGCTTTCGGTGTCAAACACCTGGACGGCATCAAGAATATCGAGGGCGTGGAAGTTATCTCCCTCATCGGTCGTGAGCTGGATAAAACCAAAGAAGTGGCCGCCAAGTACGGCGTAGGTCATGTGACCACCGAGCTGTCTGAAAGCCTGGCAATCCCTGAGCTGGACGCCGTCATCCTCTGTACCCCGACGCAGATGCACGCTGAACAAACACTGGCTTGTTTGAAAGCCGGTAAGCATGTGCAAGTGGAAATCCCCTTGGCTGATAGCTGGGTGGGTGCCGATGCCGTGGTGGCCGAGCAGAAGAAGACCGGTCTGGTAGCCATGTGCGGACATACCCGCCGCTTCAACCCCAGCCACCAGTATGTGAACCAGCAGATCACGGCCGGCAAGTTCAAAATCCAGCAGATGGATGTGCAGACCTACTTCTTCCGCCGCACCAATACCAACGCGCTGGGCCAAGCCCGCAGCTGGACTGACCATTTGCTGTGGCACCACGCCGCGCACACCGTGGACCTGTTCGCCTACCAGGCCAACAGCCCCATCGTGCAGGCCAACGCCATCCAGGGCCCCATCCACCCGGTGCTGGGCATCGCCATGGACATGAGCATCCAGCTGCGCGCAGCCAATGGTGCGATCTGCACCTTGTCACTGAGCTTCAACAACGACGGCCCCTTGGGCACCTATTTTCGCTACATCGGCGATACAGCGACTTACATCGCCCGTTACGACGACTTGTTCACCGGCAAAGAAGAGAAAATCGACGTGAGCAACGTGGCTGTCAGCATGAACGGCATTGAGTTGCAGGACCGCGAGTTCTTTGCCGCCATCAAGGAAGGCCGTGAACCCAACTCCAGCGTGGGGCGCGTGCTGGACTGCTACCGCGTGTTGCACCAGTTGGAGCAGCAACTGGCGCAGCAAGGCTAAGGTCAGGCCTACAATCCGGCAACAGCGCGGCCGCGGGGCCGCGTTGTTGTTTCTGACGAGGTAGTCGCTATGGTTTTTCCAATGGATCCCGATACGGTGTCGCACGGCATCCAGCTGGCGGTAGCGCCGGTGTTTTTGCTAACGGCCGTGTCCGGCATGATCGGTGCCGTGGCGCAGCGCCTGGCACGCATCATTGATCGCGCACGCAATGTGGAGACCCGGATCAAACAAGGCACGCACCCGTCTGAGGATTCGGATGGTTATGCCGAACTTGCCGAGTTGCGAACCCGCGGTTTATTGGCCAACACCAGCATTGCGCTGTTGACATCGTGCGCTTTTTTGATCGGCCTCACCATCGTGGTGCTGTTCCTCGGGGAAACGATCGACTTCCCCGGCCTGCGCATTTCGATCTTCAGCTTTCTGGGCGGGGTGGTGTGTTTTTTGAGCGCGCTCATTTGCTTTATGGTGGAGACCTTCATCGCCACCCGGCTGCTCAATTTCGGGCGCAAAAAGCGCTAACTTTTCTTCACTTCCACTGCGCAGTCGTAAAACGTGGGCGCCCGGCCCATGTCGGTCAGGCGTTGGCTGGTCAGCTCATTCACATTGGTGCCATCGCGACCCAGCTTGCGCCACCAGATGCCCAAGCCGTTGACCACTCCGGGTCGCGCACGGGGGGACACACGGGCCACACAACGGTGGGTGCCGCGGGCGTTGAACACCGTGACCTCATCCCCATCCGCAATACCGCGTGGCCCAGCATCGGCTTCATGCAGCTCCACCAAAGGCTCTCCTTCAATATCGCGTAGGCTCTTCACATTCACAAAGGTGGAGTTCAAGAAGTTGCGCGCCGGCGGCGAGATCATCGCCAGCGGGTATCTCGCATCCGCTCCTGCGGGTTCGTAGTTGGGCAGGTGGTCGGGCAGGCCGTCGTCCCCGCGCGCAGCCAAGCGTGCGCTGTAAAACTCGCA
>JAIXVK010000022.1 GCA_027483085.1 Comamonadaceae bacterium
ACACCGCTCAGTGCCCACTCTTCGCTGCCTTGCAGCAGATTTTTGCAGTGTTGCAGCATCAATTTTGCACCGACCCGCGAGAGCCGTGAGCGTGGGCTGTCATCGGCAGACACGTGGGGCACTACGAGGCCGACCGGCAGGCCAGACGCCCCGGCAGCGGCGTGGGGCGCTGCCTCCAGCACCGTGACTTGCCAGCCCCGGCGGGCGAGGGCGTAAGCCACACTGGCGCCTGATATGCCCGCGCCGACCACACAGCATGAGGGTGCCTTTGCAAGGGCCTTAGCCGCCCCGGGGGGCTCTTTGCTGCCCAAGGGCCAAGGCGGGTCGAAGGTGTCGTTGACCGTGCCCGAAGCTGCAACGGCGCTGCAACGCACAAAACCAGCTTCCAGCAGCCATTCTGCGGGCGCATCTGGGGGAAGCTGCGCCTCTAGCGTTGCGCCGCGGGCACACAGGCGAGACAAGGCTTTAGCCGTCCATTTGCTCCACAGGTCGCCTGCGGAAAACCAGACGGTGTTGGCGAATAACTTGTGGTCGCCCAAAAACGCGTGGCTGTCGCCGATACACAACGTCAGCGACACTTGTCCCCGGTCGAGCAGGATGCGGTGGATGCCGGCGTCGCGGTCTTGCAGTTCATGCAAGAGCGATGGATAAAAGTCATCCGCATCGGATTTGGTCGCCGCGAGCTCACGTCGCAACAGAGCAAGCCCGTCGGGCGATATGTGCCCCACGTAATGCAGCATGACCGGGCGCACCGGGTCTGCGCGCCACGCACGCCAGGTCGCTATAAATCGATGGGCTTGCTGAAAGTCTGTGTCCAGAATAGTCCACGCCGCGCGGTGCGCCCAGGCGCCGGGCAAGCCGCTATGGGCGGAGAGTGCCGCGCAGGCGTTGGAGTCAGGCACCTCAGGCGCTGGGGGGAACGTAGCCTTGCGCTGCGTCTGCACCGTCGCCAAAGAAATGGTTTTCCATCTGGCGGGCCAGGTACTGGCGAGCTCGGGCGTCGGCCAGGTTCAGGCGGTTTTCGTTGACCAGCATGGTTTGGTGCTTGAGCCAGGCAGCCCACGCCTCTTTGCTGACGCCTTCCCAGATGCGTTTGCCCAATTCACCGGGGTAGGGCGCGAAATCCAGGCCTTCAGCCTCTTTGCCCAGCTTGATACAGTTAACGGTGCGTGCCATGGGAAAACCTCTTAGTCGATGGTGTAAAAACGAAAGGCCGCATCTTATTCGCTTTGGCCTGACCTTTGCGGTTCGGGGAACTTCAGTCGCGCTCAGCGCATCAACCCACCACGGCGCTGCGCCGCTGTGCAACTCAATGAGGGATAGATTTTGAATTTGGTTTTTAGCTGGATGGATAAGGCGCCGCGTCGTGTGTTCAGTGCGGTCTTCATTGCCTGCACCGCGATGTTGGCGTTTGGCATGTACCTGCAGCATGTGGTGGGCCTGGAGCCGTGCCCGATGTGCATTGTGCAGCGCTATGCTCTCATTTTGGTAGCTATCTGCGCAGCATTGGCGGCGGCTAGCGGTCGAAAAGGCTTGCAAGTGGCCGGTTCGGTATTGCTCGTGGTGTTTGCAGTGGCCGGCGCCTATGTGGCCGCGCGCCAGAGCTGGCTGCAGTGGTACCCGCCCGAGGTGGTGTCCTGCGGGCGCGATCTCTACGGGATGATTGAAACCTTCCCCCTCAAGCGCGCACTGCCCATGATCTTCCGTGGCGGTGGCGACTGCAGCAAGATCGACTGGACATTCCTAGGCGGCACCATCGCCAACTGGTCGTTTATTTGCTTCAGTGCCTTTGCGGTATTTGGCGGTCTGATGACCTGGCGCCGGCTTAAAGCCGCTTGACCAAGACCTGGCTCTTCCGGTCCCAGTTGTATTTGCGCTTGCGGGCCTCGGGCAACCACTCGGGGTCTACCTGCGCAAAACCGCGCTTGATAAACCAGTGCATGGTGCGGGTGGTCAGCACAAAAATACTGTCGAGCCCGGCCGCTTTGGCGCGCTGTTCGATGCGTTTCAAGATGCGCTCACCATCCCCTTGGCCTTGCACCTCCGGTGACACAGTGACCGCCGCCATTTCAGCGGTCTTGGCTTCTGGGTAGGGGTAGAGTGCCGCGCAGGCAAAAATCACCCCGTCGTGCTCGATGATGGTGTAGTTGCCCGCATCGCGCTCGATCTCAGTGCGGCTGCGTTTGACCAAGGTGCCATCGCGCTCAAAGGGTTCAATCAGCTGCAGAATGCCGCCCACGTCTTCCTCGGTGGCCTCGCGCAGACTTTCCAGCTTCTCGTCCACCACCATGGTGCCAATGCCGTCGTGCACATACACCTCCAGCAGGATGGCACCATCCACAGCAAACGGGATGATGTGGCTGCGCTCCACGCCCGATTTGCAAGCCTTCACACAGTGCTGCAGGTAAAAGGCGACATCGGTAGGCTGGTTGGCGGCGGGCAGCGCCTTGAGCAGTTTTTCTGCTGCGGCCAGGGGGAGCTCGGTATCAATCGGGTTGTCTTCGCTGGCGGGCAGCTCAGGATCCATGCGGATGCCGGGTACTTCGGTCAGAAAAATCAATTTGTCGGCCTGCAGCGCGGTGGCCACACTGGTTGCCACCTCTTCCATGGCGAGGTTGAACGCCTCGCCGGTGGGCGAAAAGCCGAAGGGTGAGAGCAGCACCATCGCACCCATGTCGAGCGTTTTGGTGATGCCTGCGATATCCACCTTGCGCACCAGCCCGCTGTGCTGAAAGTCCACCCCGTCCACGATGCCTACCGGGCGTGCCGTGATGAAGTTGCCTGAAATCACCCGCACGGTGGAGTCGGCCATAGGCGTGTTGGGCAGGCCCTGGCTGAACGCCGCCTCAATCTCGTAGCGCAGTTGGCCGGCCGCCTCTTGGGCGCAGTCCAGCGCCACCTCGTCGGTGATGCGGATGCCATGGCTGTATTTGGGGGTGTGGCCCTTGGCTTTGAGCTGCTCGTTCACTTGGGGCCGGAAGCCGTGCACCAGCACAATTTTCACGCCCATGCTCTGGATCATGGCCAGGTCTTGGGCCAGGTTGTGCAGCTTGCCGGCAGCAATCGCTTCACCTGCAATACCCACCACAAAGGTCTGGTTGCGGAACTTGTGGATATAGGGCGCAACGGACCGGAACCAGGGAACGAAGGTGAAGTTGAAGACAGAGGTCATTGAAGGGCGGGTAGGCCGGTAAGGGTTTGTCAAGGCAGGGATAATCCGTGATTCTCTACGAAGACCACGCCTTGACTGCCAGCACCTTGAAAATCGAATTCCCAGAGTCGCTCCCGGTGTCGGGCAAACGCGACGAAATCATGGATGCCATTGCGGCGCACCAAGTGGTTATCGTCTGCGGCGAAACGGGCTCGGGCAAAACCACACAGCTGCCCAAAATTGCCCTGGCCATGGGCCGCGGCAAACTCAACTATCCCGCAGGCGAACGCGGCAAACTCATCGGCCACACCCAGCCCCGCCGGATCGCGGCCAGCAGCGTGGCCAAGCGGATTGCTGAAGAGCTGCACACGCCCTTGGGCGATGTGGTGGGCTACAAGGTGCGATTCAACGACCGGCTGGGCAAGGATGCGTCGGTCAAGCTGATGACGGACGGCATTTTGCTGGCCGAAACGCAAACCGACCCGCTGCTGAAGGCCTACGACACCATCATCATTGACGAGGCGCACGAGCGCTCGCTCAACATCGACTTCTTGCTGGGCTATTTGCGCCAGATCCTGCCGCGCCGCCCGGACCTGAAAATTATCGTCACCTCGGCCACGATCGACGCACAGCGCTTTGCGGATCACTTCAAGTCCGCCAAGGGCCCCGCGCCGGTCATCATGGTGTCGGGGCGCATGTTCCCGGTGGAGCAGCGCTACCGCCCCTTTGAAGAAAGCCG
>JAIXVK010000437.1 GCA_027483085.1 Comamonadaceae bacterium
AGTA
The DNA here is from genome assembly GCA_027483085.1 of Comamonadaceae bacterium. Taxonomy (GTDB): domain Bacteria; phylum Pseudomonadota; class Gammaproteobacteria; order Burkholderiales; family Burkholderiaceae_C; genus Allorhodoferax. The sequence goes on from JAIXVK010000437.1 coordinate 5, forward strand.
AAAAACGTTGCAGCAGTTTGGCGAGCATGGGTAGGTGGTTTTACGGTTGTCAGTACACCGGCTCGAAGCGCCGGATGGCGGCCCGCACATCATCGCTCAAGGCAAAACCGCCTCCAAATTGTGTGGCCAAAGCGGCCGCCCGTGCCTCAAACGTGTCGATGCCCATGCCGTAGATGAACTGCATGGCGCCACCGGTCCACGCCGGGAAACCGATGCCGAAGATCGAGCCGATGTTGGCATCGTGCACGCTGGTGAGCACGCCCTCGGCCAGGCAGCGCGCTGTCTCCACCGCTTGGCGGTAGAGAAGGCGATCCTTGAGGTCGGTGATGTTACAGGCTACATCGGGCTTTTCGAATAGGCCTTTGAGTTCAGGCCAGAGGAACTTCTTGGCACCTTTCTCAGAGGGGTATTCGTAAAAGCCCGCACCACCGGCACGGCCGGGGCGGTTGTGCTGCTTCACCATTTTCTCGACCACGCGTTCACCGGGAGTGGCGATATAGGTTTTGCCCTCGGCCTCAAAGTCCTTTTGGGTCTGGTCCATTACGTGCAGGCTCAAGGTGAGGGCGGTTTCGTCCAGCACGGCCAATGGGCCCACCGGCATGCCGGCCTGTATGCCTGCGTTTTCAATCGCCGCAGCGGGAATGCCTTCACCCAGCATGGCTGCACCTTCCATCACAAAGGTGCCGAACACCCGGCTGGTGAAGAAGCCACGCGAGTCGTTCACCACGATGGGGAACTTGCCCAGCGCCTGCACATAGTCAAAAGCGCGGGCCACGGTCTCATCGTCTGTGGCTTTGCCTTTGATGATTTCGACCAGCTTCATCTTGTCGACAGGGCTGAAGAAGTGGATGCCGATGAATTTCCCGGGTTTGGCGCTGGCTTTGGCCAGTCCGGTAATCGGCAAGGTGGACGTGTTGGAGGCAAAAAATCCGCCCGGCGCCAAGAGAGGCTCGGACTCTTGGGTGACCTTGGCTTTGAGTTCACGGTTCTCGAATACGGCCTCGATGATCAAGTCGCAGCCTTGCAGGTCAGCCACGCTGCAGGTGGGGTGGATCAGGTCGAGGATCTGTTGCTGGGCTTCGGCCTTCATGCGGCCCTTGTCGACACGGCCTTGGGTGATTTTGGCGCTGTAGCTCTTGCCGAGGTCGGCCTTTTCTTGGCTCACGTCTTTGAGCACGGTGGTGATGCCTTTGCTGGCCTGGCTGTAGGCAATGCCCGCGCCCATCATGCCGGCGCCAAGCAGGCCCACTTTGGCAGGCTTGAAGCGGGGCACGCCAGCCGGGCGACTCTGCCCGCTCTTGATGGCATTCAGGTTGAAGAAGAAGGTGTTGATCATGGCCTTGGCCTGTGGGCCGGACATGAGCTTGGCCAGGTACCGGCTTTCAATACGCAGCGCGGTGTCGAGGTCCACCTGCAAGCCCTCGACCATGCAGGCGATGATGGCTTCGGGCGCGGGGTACAGGCCCCGGGTATTCTTCTTGATGACCGCGGGTGCAATGGGCAGCATGCCTGCCACGGCAGGGCTGCTGGGCAAGCCGCCGGGCACTTTGTAGCCTTTAGCTTCCCACGGGTGCTGGGCTGTGGGGTTGGCGGCCATCCACGCCAACGCCTTGGCTTTCATCTCAGCTGCTGCGTCGGGGCCGGGTGCTACCAGCTCGTGCACCAGCCCCAGGCCTTTGGCCTCGGAGGGGTTGAATGTTTTGCCTTCCACCAGATAAGGCTGGGCGCCCATCAGCCCCAGGTGGAGCGTCATCTTGGTCACGCCACTGGCACCGGGCAGCAGGCCCAGCGTGACTTCGGGCAGGCCGAACTGGGTTTTGCGGTCGTCCACAGCGATGCGGTAGTGGCCCACCAGCGCAACCTCCCAGCCGCCACCCAAGGCCGTGCCATTGAGCAGGCTGACCACCGGTTTGCCCAGGGTCTCGATGGTGCGGAAGTTGCGCTTTACCCGTTCAATTTCTTCAAAGATGCGCGGAGCGTCCGCCGGGGTCAGGCGCATGGCCGCTTTGAGGTCCGCGCCGGCGAAAAAGGTGCTTTTGGCAGACGCCAGCAGGATGCCGGTGATGTTGTCTTTGTCTTGCAGCACCTGTGCGGCCACGGCATCCATGTCCTGCTGCCATTGCAGGCACATGGTGTTGACGGGGGAATCCGGCTCATCAAAGGTGATGGTGGCAATACCGTGGTCCAGGGAGTAACGGATGGTTTTCATGATGTAGGTGAAGGTGCTATGAATTTAGGAGCTGCTCGCGCAATATCAACGGGCGCTAGTGGCCGAAAAGACTTCAAAGTCTCTCGACAATGGTGGCAATACCCATGCCGCCGCCTACACACAAGGTGGCCAACCCGTAGCGCAATTTGCGGCGGTGCAGCTCGTCAATCAGCGTGCCCAGAATCATGGCGCCCGTAGCCCCCAGCGGATGACCCATGGCGATGGCGCCGCCGTTCACATTGACTTTGTCGTGGGGCACCTTCATCTCTTTCATAAAGCGCATCACCACCGCGGCAAAGGCTTCGTTCACCTCAAACAGGTCGATGTCGTCCACCGTGAGACCGGCTTTGGCCAGCGCTTTGCGCGTGGCAGGCATGGGGCCGGTGAGCATGATGGTGGGGTCCGCGCCGCTCAAGGCCGTGGCCACAATGCGGGCGCGCGGGGTCAGGTTGTGGGCCTTGGCAGCGGCCTCATTGCCGATCAGCACCGCGGCTGCACCATCCACAATGCCCGAAGAGTTGCCGGCGTGGTGCACATGGTGAATGCGCTCCACCTGCGGGTAGCGGGTCAGCGCCACAGCGTCAAAGCCCATGCCGCCCATGTCGCCAAACGCGGGCTTGAGGCCGGCCAGCCCTTCGAGCGTGGTGCCGGGGTTGATGAACTCATCCCGCGCCAGAATCGTCTGGCCCAGGCTGTCCTTGACGGGCATGACCGAGCGGTCGAAGTAGCCGGCGGCTTGTGCCTTGGTGGCTCGGCGTTGCGATTCGAGCGCATAGGCATCCACATTAGCGCGGGTAAAGCCTTCCAGCGTGGCGATCAGGTCTGCGCCTATGCCTTGGGGCACGAAGCAGGTCTGGATATTGGTTTCGGGGTCCATGGCCCAGGCACCACCGTCGGAGCCAATGGGTACGCGGCTCATGCTTTCCACGCCGCCGGCCACCACCAGGTCTTCCCAGCCGGAGCGCACTTTCTGCGCGGCCATGTTCACCGCCTCCAGGCCGGAGGCACAGAAGCGGTTGATTTGCACACCCGCGCACTGGAAGTCCCAGCCGGCTTTCAAGGCAGCCACTTTGGGCAGCACCGCACCTTGGTCACCTACCGGGGACACCACGCCCATGACGACATCGTCCACCTGCGCGGTGTCGAACTGGTGGCGCTGTTGCAGGTCCGTCAGCAGTCCTGCGAGCAGGGTGACGGGTTTGACTTCATACAGGCTGCCGTCTTTCTTGCCCTTGCCACGGGGCGTGCGGATGGCGTCAAACACATAGGCTTCGGTCATGGGGTCTCCGGTGTTGTCAGGGGAATGCGGGTGCGCACGCTGGCGCCTGCAAGCTGTTTTGCAGTATATTGTTTTTACCAAGCAAACGCTTTGTAAAAATAACTAATGACTTTCCCTTAGGAGACACCATGATCGAACGCACCCTGTTCACCCCGGACCACGAATCTTTCCGCGATAGCTTTCGCCGCTTCATGGAAAAGGAAATTGCGCCCTTCCATGCAGAATGGGAAGAGCAGGGCTATGTCGCCCGCGAGGTGTGGAACAAGGCCGGCGAGAACGGCTTTTTGTGCATGACCATGCCGGAGGAATACGGCGGCTCCGAGGCCGACAAGCTGTACTCGGTGATCCAGATGGAGGAGTTGGCCCGCGGCGGCTTCACCGGTATCGGCTTCGGGCTGCACAGCGAAATCGTGGCGCCTTACATCCTGCACTACGGTACGCCTGAGCAAAAAGCCAAGTACCTGCCCAAGCTGGCCAGTGGTGAGATGGTGGGCGCGATTGCCATGAGCGAGCCGGCGGCCGGCTCGGACCTGCAGGGCATCAAGTCCACCGCCATCCATCAACCGGACGGCAGCTACCTGCTCAATGGCAGCAAGACCTTCATCACCAATGGCTGGCATGCCGACCTCGTGGTGGTGGTGGCAAAAACCAACCCGGCGGCCGGCGGCAAAGGTACCAGCCTGCTGCTGGTGGAGCGCGGCATGCCCGGCTTCAGTGTGGGCCAACGCCTCAAGAAAATGGGCATGAAAGCCCAGGACACTTCCGAGCTGTTTTTTGACAATGTGCGCGTACACGCCGAGAGCCTGCTGGGCGGTGCGTCCTATGAAAACAAAGGCTTCATTTGCCTGATGGAGCAGTTGCCCTGGGAGCGTTTGCAGATTGCTATCGGGGCCGTATCGGCCTCCCAGGCGGCCATCGACTGGACGGTGGACTATGTGAAAGAGCGCAAGGTCTTCGGCCAGCCGGTGGCCAGCTTCCAGAACACGCGCTATGTGCTGGCCGAGCTGCAAACACAGGTGCAAGTGGCTCGCGTGTTTGTGGATAAGTGCTGCGAGCTGATCGGCAAAGACCAGCTCGACACGGCCACTGCCAGCATGGCGAAGTACTGGACCACCGACCTGCAGTGCAAGGTGATGGACGAACGTGCGCTACTCTTCCGCGGCTCCGGCTACATCTGGGAATACCCCATCACCCGCGCCTATGCCGCC
>JAIXVK010000463.1 GCA_027483085.1 Comamonadaceae bacterium
AGCAGACCGACACGCTGTCAAAGTAACCCGCTATCCGGCGGGCAGACGCCAGGGCGGTTTCACACGCTTGCCGGGTAGCTACTGCGGCATTGAACAAGCGCGCGCCATCCAAGTGCACCGCGAGACCGCGCTCCCGGGCCAGTGCGGTTGCCTGCTCAAGGTAGCTTGCGGGCATGGGGTTGCCGTTCCAGGTGTTTTCCAGGCACAGCAGGCGGGTACGGGCGAAGTGGCAGTCATCGGGTTTGATCGCCGCCGCAATGTCGGCCAGCGCCATTTGCCCGCCCGCATCTTGCGCGAGCGGCTGCGGTTGAATGCTGCCGAGCACCGCAGCACCACCGCCCTCATAGCGGTAGGTGTGGGCCATTTGACCGACGATGTACTCGTCCCCCCGGCCGCAATGCGCCATCAGGCCGCACAGGTTGCTTTGGGTGCCGGTGGGCATGAACAGCGCCGCCTCGAAACCAAGCAATGCAGCCAGCTTGTCCTGCAGCGCATTGACACTGGGGTCATCGCCAAACACATCGTCGCCCACCGGCGCGGCCCACATGGCTTCGCGCATGGCGGCGGTCGGGCGGGTCACGGTGTCGCTACGCAAGTCAACAATAGGAGTCATTTGAGCCTCTGGCGCTTATGGAATATGCGCGAGTAGCTATCAAAACAATAGCTACCCGCCTACCGGTTTATTGCAGAAAGTTCTTCAGCATGGCATGGCCATGCTCGGTCAGGATGCTCTCGGGGTGGAACTGCACCCCCTCCATGCGCACCGCGTGCGGCAGGTTCTTGTGGCGCACCCCCATGATCTCGCCATCATCCGTCCACGCGGTGACCGCCAGCTCTTGCGGGCAGCTCGCGCGCTCAATCGCCAGCGAGTGGTAACGGTTGACGGTGAACTTCTCGGGCAGGCCGGCGAAAACGCCTTCTTGCGTGGTGGTGATCACACTGGTTTTGCCGTGCATCAACTCCTGCGCGCGGATGATCTTGCCCCCCAGGGCTGCGCCAATGCTCTGGTGCCCAAGGCACACACCCAGAATCGGCAGCTTGCCCATGAAATGGCGGATCGCGGGCACCGAAATTCCTGCCTCGTTGGGTGAGCATGGGCCGGGCGAAATCACCAGTCGGTCGGCGCCGCGTGCGGCAATGCCTTCGAGGGTGATTTCGTCGTTGCGGAACACCTCGACCTCGGCACCGAGTTCACCGAAGTACTGCACGATGTTGAAAGTGAACGAGTCGTAGTTGTCGATCATCACGAGTTTCATACGGTTTCTCCTTGGCGCAAACGGGCAAACTCCCGGTGCTCAAATGCAATCGAAGCGTCCATCAGGGCGCGATAGGCGGCTTCCAGCACATCAGGCTGCCCACCCAGCTCGGTAGCCATGCGGCGCACACGCGCGGCAATGAATTCAATCCGCTCCTGGTCATGCACTTTGGTCACATCCTGTTTGATACGGGCCGCTTGGCTCATGTAGTGGGTCCGCTCGACCAGCAAGGCGGTGATCCGTTCATCGAGGGCGTCGATATGGCTGCGCACCTCGGTCATGGTGTCGCAGTGCCGGGCCAGGGGCAGGTCTTTATGTAGCAGGCTCATTGCAGTCCCTCCTCCACCAGTTCGGCGGCGCGCAGCAATGCACGGGCCTTCGCCTCGGTTTCTTTCCACTCCAGCTCGGGCACGCTGTCGGCCACCACGCCGGCTGCGGCCTGCACATACAGCATCTGGTCTTTGATAATGCCGGTGCGGATGGCAATCGCCACATCCATGTCGCCCGCGTAGCTCAGGTAACCGCAGGCGCCGCCATAAATGCCGCGCTTGATCGGCTCCAGCTGGTCGATCAGCTCCATGGCGTGCACCTTGGGTGCGCCGGTGAGTGTGCCGGCCGGGAAGGTGGCCTTGAGCACGTCCATGCTGGTCATGCCGGCGTTCAAGGTGCCCTCGACGTTGCTCACGATGTGCATCACATGGCTGTAGCGCTCGACGATGAAAGCATCGGTCACCTTCACAGAGCCGATTTCGGCAATGCGGCCGATGTCGTTGCGGGCCAGGTCGATCAACATCACATGCTCGGCGCGCTCCTTGGGGTCGTTGATCAACTCCACCTCGGCCGCCTTGTCCAGCTCAGGGGTCGCACCACGCGGGCGGGTGCCGGCCAAGGGGCGTATGGTGACTTTGGTACCGGGCTTGTCGCCCACGGTGATTTGCTCTTGGCGGACCAAAATCTCCGGCGAAGCGCCCACCACTTGAAAGTCCCCGAAGTTGTAGAAATACATGTACGGGCTGGGGTTCAGCGTGCGCAGGGCGCGGTACAGGCTCAGCGGCGATGCGGTGTAGCGCTTCTTGATGCGCTGCCCCACCTGCACCTGCATGAAATCGCCACCGGCAATCAGCTCTTTGGCGCGCTCTACGGCGGCAATGTAGTCCGCCTTGGCGAAGTCGCGCTGGGCTTCAAAACTTTGGGAAGGCTTGATATCCGGCGCGCTCACGGCCTGCGCCAGCTTGGCACGTAGCTCGGCCAAGCGCGCTTGGCCTGCGGCATACGCGCCGGGCAAAGCAGGATCCACGTAGACCATCAGGTGCAGCTTGCCCGACAAGTTGTCGATCACCGCCAGCTCTTCGCACTGCAAGAGCAGGATGTCAGGCGTGCCCAGCTCATCCGGCGGGCAGCTGTGCTGCAACTTTTTCTCGATATAGCGCACTGCGTCGTAGCCAAAGTACCCTGCCAGACCACCGCAAAAACGCGGCATGCCGGGCTGCAGCGCCACCTTGAAACGCTGCTGGTACTGCGCAATAAAGTCGAGCGGGTTGAGCGCAGAGGTTTCCACCACCACGCCATCGGTAACCACTTCGGTCCGGGCATCAGCGCCAAAGTGACTGGCTCGCACCAGAGTGCGCGCAGGCAGCCCGATAAAGCTGTAGCGGCCAAAGCGCTCGCCGCCCACCACCGACTCCAGCAAAAAGCTGTTGGCAGCAGGTTCGGCTTCCCCGGCATTGCGGGCGAGCTTGAGGTACACGGAGAGTGGGGTTTCCAGGTCCGCAAAGGCCTGGATGCTCAAGGGGATGCGGTTGTAGCCTTGCGCCTGCAAGGCCAGAAATTCGGATTCAGTCATCGGGGGCTGTGCCTCTCAAACAATCTATTCACGGGTAGCTGGCACGCGAAGCTGCCAACTCGAAAAAGGTGCGCGCAATAGATCGGAGGGGAATCCGTGCCACTTGATCGCGCAAAGCCCAAAAACCGTGCGCAGTGGCCGCTAGATGCGGCCGGCAGGTATCAGAGCCCAGGCACAACAGACAAGGTACGCCAGGGCCAGGCCCCCCGGTCGCTCAAACCTGTTCTGCTGATGTGGTGGATAAACATAGGCGCCCAGTGTAGCAAACACGCCAAGGAGCCCAACCACATAAAAATGGAACTACCCGCAAAAACCCTGATGCGCGTTCGGTTCCACAAATGCACAATCAACTTCAGAAAAAAGAACGACCGTTCTATTTAAGGCCTCCATGACATTGAAACAGTTTTTTTCCACGTGGCTGCTAGCGGCTTGTGCCGCAACGAGTGCTGTTGCAGCACCAGAGATCCATGGCGTCAAAATCGAAGACAGCATCACACTGGTCGGCAGCAAACTGCAGCTCAACGGTGCAGGCACCCGCTTTAAAGCCGTGTTCAAGGTCTATGTCGGCGAGCTCTATACCAGCCAGAAGGTCAGCTCCCTCGATGAGCTGATTGCAGCGCCCGGGCCCAAGCGCCTGAGCATGACGTTTGTGCGCGAAATCGAAGCCGGCCCCTTCGGCAAGTTGCTGACGCGTGGGGTGGAAGACAACGTACCGAAGAACGAAATGTCCAAGCTGGTGCCGGGTCTGATCCGCATGGGCGACATCTTCACGGTGAACAAAGTGCTGGTCCCAGGGGATGTGATCCATCTCGACTGGATACCGGGCACCGGCATGGTCGTGACCGCCAAAGGCAAAGTCCAGGGCGAGCCCTTCAAGGAGCCCGAGTTCTACAAGGCCATCATGTCCATCTGGTTCGGCCCCTCACCGGCCGACTTCAAACTGAAAGAGGCCCTGCTCGGCCAGAAATAAGTTCCGCTTTACTCCAAGCCTCATAGGCCGGTATGGAAACGTACCGGCCTTTTTTTCTTGCCGCCCATCAAATACAGCGGATCAAGGTGACAAAGTCGCTTTGGCGCGTTAGATTGGGTGGCGCCACCTCCATCCCCTCTTGTAGCCTTGGGAGACACACGTGAAACTCAGTTTGAAACTGCCACTGGCATTTGCACTGGCTTTGGTATTGCTGTTCATGGGGGGCGTGTTTGGCATTCGAACACTCAACCATGCGGTGGACACCTACCGGATCGACGTATTGCGCCACGTCGAGGCCAATAAAAAGGCTGCCGACATCGCGGGGCAGTTTTCCGTCGCCATCCAGGAGTGGAAAAACGTGTTGCTCCGCGGTAAGAACCCGAAAGACCTCGACCTCTATTGGGCCGCGCACCAAAAGGAAATGGCAAAGGTCATTGAAGGCGTGGACGCCCTGAGCCGCGAAATGGACGACAGCACCAGCCGCGACCTCACCACACGGCTCTCGACCGCCATGGGCAGCACCGCCAAGGCCTATGAGAGTGCTTTCATGGCGTTCAAGGAAAGTGGTTTCGATGCCACCGTGGGTGACAAAGCCGCCCGCGGCAAAGACCGGGAGTCCGCCGGTTTGTTGATCACCCTGCGCAAACACCTGTCTGAAGAAGAAGCCCTGGCCTCCGAGAGCGCAAGCGCGCTGGCCTCGCGCGGAAGCGCTTTGGCCTATGGGGTCATGACCCTCGTCACCCTGATCGGTTTTGCCGGCAGCATTTGGATGAGCCGGCAAATTGTGCGCCCCTTGAGCGAGGCTGTGAGTGCCGCAGACAAGGTATCCCGCGGCGATTTGACGGCAACCCTTTACCCCGAGGGGCAGGACGAAATCGCCCATTTGCTGCGCTCCCTGCAAACCATGCAGACCAACCTGTCCACACTGGTCACCAAAGTACGGCAAGGCGCGGAAAACGTGTCCCACGCGAGCGCGGAGATTGCCCATGGCAATCACGACCTGTCGATCCGCACCGAACAGCAGGCCAGCGCCTTACAAGAAACCGCTGCGTCCATGGATGAATTGGGTGCGACAGTGAGCCGCAGCTCCGAGGGTGCAGCACAAGCGAATGAGCGCGCAGTGAGCGCCTCAGAGGTCGCTTCGCGCGGTGGAGACGCGGTGGGCAAAGTGGTCGAGACAATGAAAGGCATTCACACCGCATCGAGCCGGATTTCAGAAATCATCGGGGTCATCGACGGCATCGCGTTCCAGACCAATATTCTGGCCCTGAATGCGGCAGTCGAGGCAGCCCGGGCCGGCGAGCAAGGCCGCGGTTTTGCGGTGGTGGCCGCAGAGGTCCGCAGCCTGGCCGGCCGGAGTGCCGAGGCCGCCAAAGAAATCAAAAGCCTGATCAACGCCAGCGTGGAGCAAGTGGCCCTCGGGAGCAGCCAGGCCGCCCAAGCGGGCCACACCATGGCGGAGGTGGTGAACGCCATCCGGGAGGTCAGCACCATGGTGAGCGATATCAGCAATGCCAGCCACGAGCAACGCATTGGCGTCAGCCAAGCGGGGCATGCGGTCACGCTGATCGATGAGGCGACCCAACAAAACGCTGCCTTGGTCGAGCAAATGGCCGCCGCTGCGTCGGGGCTGAAAGAGCAGGCCAAGGAATTGGTGGGCGTGGTCACCGTCTTCAGGCTCGCCACCTGAACCGCCGCCCGGCCTGTTCTGGCCGGGCGTTTTCTAGATCCAGCGCAGCTGCGTCAGGCGGTCGACCACTGCATCCGCGTCGACCTGATCCACCGGTTCCCCGTGGTTGTAGCCGTAACTGACCAGCAACACGGGGCAGCCTGCGGCCCGTGCCGCTTGCGCATCGTTGCTCGAATCTCCCACCATGAGGGTGCGCCCCGGCACGGTGCCGAGTCGCTCGCAGGCGTGCAACAAAGGCATGGGGTCCGGCTTCTTGCGGGCTACCGTGTCGCCGCCAATCACGAGTGGAAAAAACGGCGCAAGCTCTTTCTCTTGCAGCAAGTCGCGCGCAAACGCAGCCGGCTTGTTGGTCACGCACACTAAGGGAAGCTCCGCCTGCTGCCAGCCGGCCAACGCATCGCGGACTCCGGGGTAGACCTCGGAGTAACGTCCGTTGACCGCCCGGTAGTGGTGCTGGTAAGACGCCCATGCCTGTTCAAAAAGTGCTACGTTATCAGTAGCAGCAACCCCTTGATCAATGTGCGCCAGAAGGCCTTTTATCAAGTTTTCTGAGCCTTTGCCCACCAGCCGCTCGACCAAGGCTTGTTCCACCACAAAATCGCGGTACGGCAGCGGCAGATCTGCCACCATGCGCTGCAGAGCCTGCACAAAATCACCCAAGGTATCGACCATGGTTCCGTCCAGGTCCACGATCACCGCATCTACATTTGACCGGGGCCAATCCAACATCTCACTCACGAATTCCACTCCTGATGGCGCGCGCCTGAATCCAGGACACGAGTTCATTCACGGGCAAAGGCTTGGCAATCCAATACCCTTGGGCTTTCTGGCAACCCATGGCCGCCATTTGCAAGGCTTGCGCCTCGGTTTCAATGCCTTCGGCCACAGTGCCGAGCTTGAGCGTCGCAGCAACCCGCAAGGTCGCTTCGATCAGCACCCGGTGGTATTCGCTCTTGTCGAGCAAGTTCACAAACGACCGATCGATCTTGATCGAGTGAACCGGCAGCTCGTGCAAGCACGCAAGCGACGAGTAACCGGTACCGAAATCGTCCAACGACAGCGCAATACCCATCGCCCGCAGGTCTTGCAAGGTGCTTTGCACTAACGCATCTTGCGCGGCCAAGCTCTCGGTGACTTCTAGCACCAGCTGGAAGGGCTCCATATTGGCCAGGCGCAGGGCGTCCCGCACCGCATCCACCAGCCCCGGCTCCCGGAGTTGCGCCCGGGACAGGTTGACCGACACACTGGGTGGCGCCTCCGGCCCCAGCAC
>JAIXVK010000204.1 GCA_027483085.1 Comamonadaceae bacterium
ACCTTGTCGGCTTCGGCGAACCCGTTTTCTGTGATGTAGATGGGGGGCAGTGTGTAGTCGCGGTGAATGCCTTGCAGCTGGTCCGAGAGGCCTTGTGCGTAGTTTTCCCAGCCCATGTCCGACACGCCGTCTTGGTTGGGCGCCGGCACCGGTGGTGTGCTGGTGCTGGCCCAGATGCGGGTGTAGTAGTTAATGCCCAGAAAATCCAGTTGTTGGGCAATGATGTCGAAGTCACCGGCTTCGATGTTGTCGGGCTGCGCCAACTCCGGGCCTTGCGGGTAAGCCTTGTTGAAGATCGGGTCCATGTACCAGCGCACAAAGCGGTCGTACTCGCGCTGGGCGCGGGCCTGGTCGGCCGGGCTGTCGGTGGCGGCGGTGGTGGGCGACTGGTTCAGCACAATGCCCAGCGGCGCTTTGACGCCCGCGGCGCGCATCGATTGCAGCGCCAAGCCGTGCGAGAGCAGCAGGTTGTGCGAGACGCGCAGCATGGCCGGCACATCTTTCTTGCCCGGTGCAAACACGCCCTGGTCGTAACCCAGGGTGGCGGTGCACCAGGGTTCGTTGTGGGTGGCAATGCTGGCGACGCGGTCGCCCAACAAGCGGCCCATGCGCTCGGCGTAGTCGGCAAAGCGGTAGGCGGTGTCGCGGGCTTCCCAGCCCTGTTGCAGGTCTTGCAGACCTTGGGGCAGGTCCCAGTGGTAGAGGGTGGCAAAGGGGGCAATGCCGCGCTTTAACAAGCCGTCGACCAGGCGCTCGTAAAAGTCCAGGCCTGCGGTGTTCCAGGCGCCGTAGCCCAAGGGCTGCACCCGGGACCAAGCGATCGAAAATCGGTAGCTGTCCACGCCCAGGCTCTGGATCATGTCGAGGTCGGACTCGATGCGGTTGTAGTGGTCGCAGGCGACATCACCGGTGTCGCCGTTGACGACTTTGCCGGGGGTCTTCGAGAAAGTGTCCCAGATAGAAGGGCCGCGCCCGTCCTGGGCGGCCGCGCCCTCGATTTGGTACGAGCTGGTGGCGACGCCCCAGCGGAAATCGGAAGGAAAGCGGGGCAGGGGAAATGTCTCGGGAGAGGTCACGGGGTGTCCTTGCATTATTCTCATTTGAAATCGTTTTCAGGTGCGAATTTTACGGGTGAAATTGGGCCTGTCAAACCGGCTGCAGAGGCTACTATGGGTTCCTTCACGCACTCGAGCCGGTATGACCCTCCCCAACACCCCCCAAGGCGCACTGTCGCACCTCAAAGTTCTGGACCTCTCCCGGGTATTAGCAGGCCCCTGGTGCACCCAAATGTTGGCCGATCTCGGGGCGGATGTGGTCAAGGTCGAACGCCCGGTCGCCGGTGACGACACCCGCCATTGGGGGCCGCCCTTCATGCCCGATGCAGAGGGTCAGCCCACCGCCGACGCCACCTATTTCACCGCCTGCAACCGCAACAAGCGCTCCATCACCATCGACATGGCCCATCCCGACGGGCAAGCCCTGATCCGGCAGATGGCGTTGCAGAGCGACATCCTGGTGGAAAACTTCAAGGTCGGTGGCCTAGCCCATTACGGCTTGGACTACGCCAGCCTCAAGGCCCTGAACCCGCGTTTGATTTATTGCTCGATCACCGGCTTCGGCCAGACTGGGCCGTATGCCGAGCGGGCCGGTTACGACCTGATGATCCAGGCCATGAGCGGCATGATGAGCATCACCGGCCGGGCAGACGGCGAGCCCGGCGGCGGCCCGCAGCGCGCGGGTGTGGCCATCACCGATGTGTTTACCGGCATCTATGCCACCAGCGCCATCCTGGCCGCGATTGAGATGCGCCACCGCACCGGCGAGGGCCAGCACATCGACATGGCCCTGCTGGATGTGGGCATGGCCATTCTGGCCAACCAGGCAGCAGGTTTCATCAACACCGGCGCCGAGCCCCAGCGCATGGGCAATGCCCACCCCAGCCTCGTGCCTTACCAGGACTTCCCCACCGCGGACGGCGCCATGTTGCTCGCCATCGGCAACGACGGGCAATTCGCCCGCTTTTGTGCGGCGGCCGGCCGGCCGGAGTGGGCGCAGGACGCGCGCTTCACCACCAACACCCGCCGGGTAGAGCACCGGGCTACGCTGGTGCCGCTGATGAGCGAGACTACCCGCACCCGCACCACCGCAGAGTGGATTGCGCTGCTCGAAGACAAAGCCGTACCCTGCGGCCCGATCAACACTCTGGCCAGCGCGTTTGCAGATCCCCAAGTGCAAGCCCGTGGGTTGGTGCAAAAACAGGCAGTGGCGCAGGTAAATAGTGTGGACGATGCTCCTGAAAGCATAGCAATTTGTGCGGCAAATGGTGAGCAAAAAGGGGCGACAGAAATCCGCACCGTGGCAAGCCCTATGCGCTTGTCCGCCGCACCGGTGCAGTTACGTTATGCGCCGCCTGCGCTGGGCGAGCACACCACCGAGGTGCTGCGGGAGCTGGGCCTAGACGCTGCGCGCATCCAGACCCTGCAGCAACAGGGCATTGTGTAAGGCAGCGGGCCTTTAGGCCGGCTTGCCCAGTACTTCCCAGCGTTCCAGCGCCGCCATCAGGGCTTCGTCAATCGCGGCATTGCGCTCGCTCAGGGCCAGAGCGCGGGCGTTGTCCTTGGCGAACAGGCTGCCATCGGCCAGCGCATCGGCGATCTCTTTTTGTTCCGCTTCGAGGGCGGCAATCTGGTCGGGCAAAGCATCGAGCTCGCGCTGCTCTTTGAAGCTCAGCTTGCGGGCTTTGGCAGGTGCCGGAGCCGCGGGGGCTGTGGCGCTCACCTTGGCGGTGGCTTGCTCCTGTTTTTGTAGCTGCTCGCGCTCGTAGTTAAAGGGCTTGGCCGTGGTTTTGCCTTGAGCGGCCGCAATGTCGTTGGCGCGCTTGGTCTGGATCAGCCAGTCGCTCACACCGCCTTCGTATTCGCGCCACTTGGCGTCGCCTTCGTAGGCAATCGTGCTGGTGACCACGTTGTCGAGGAAAGTCCGGTCGTGGCTGACCAGGAAAACGGTGCCGTCGTAGTTTTGCAGCAGGTCTTCCAGCAACTCCAGGGTGTCGATGTCCAAGTCGTTGGTCGGCTCGTCCAGCACCAACACGTTGGCGGGGCGGGCAAACAAGCGTGCCAGCAGCAAGCGGTTGCGCTCGCCGCCAGACAGGGAGCGAA
>JAIXVK010000646.1 GCA_027483085.1 Comamonadaceae bacterium
AAGCAGCGCATCATTGGCGACGGCGCGAACATCGTGCAGCGCGCGCCGGACATCGTGCTCGGCTCCTGGTGCGGCAAGAAATTCCGCCCTGAAAAGGTGGCGGCCCGTGAAGGTTGGGCCGATGTGCCTGCGGTGCGGGATGGGCAGTTGTTTGAAATCAAGTCCGCCGACATCTTGCAACACGGCCCCGCTGCGTTGACCGACGGTGTGCAGCAGATGCACCGCATCTTCATGCAGTGGATGGACAAACACTTGCCTGTCCGTGGAGCGTCTGCATGACCGAATTCACCATCGCCCGTAGCGAGCTCATTCTGGGTGGACAGAAAAGTGGCAAGTCCCGCCGTGGGGAGTTGCTGGCCCGGCAGTGGGTGCAGCAGTCGCCGGACCACCGCGCGGTCATGATCGCCACCGCCCAGCCTTGGGACGATGAAATGCGCTTGCGTATCGCTCGCCACCAGCAGGAGCGCGCTGAGCGCGTGCCCGGTATGACGACTGTGGAAGAGCCGCTGGCGTTGGCTGAGGTCATTGAGCAGCACAGCACCCCGGCAACATTGGTGGTGGTGGACTGCCTGACGCTGTGGCTCACCAACCAGCTGATGCCGGTCGATTTTGAGCCCAATAGCCCTCCAGCCCAAGTGGAGCCTGCGCAGATAGCTTCTTTTTTGATAGCAATTACGCAGTCCCCCGGCCCTGTGGTGCTGGTGGGCAACGAGATCGGCCTGGGGGTGATCCCCATGGGGCGCGAAGTGCGTGCCTTTGTGGACGCACTGGGCCGGCTCAACCAGCAGGTGGCCGCCACTTGCGAGCGCGTCACACTCATGGCCGCCGGCTTGCCGCTGACCCTGAAGGCACCCTGAAACATTTTTTACCAAGGAGCAAAATCATGCACATCGAACCCGGTCTGGTAGACACTACCAAAATTTTCCTGAGCTACGCCACTGCCACCACCGCGGCCCTATACGCCACCAAACTGGCGGTCGATGCCATTAAAAAAGAAGGCCCCCTGGCCCTGATCGCCCGTACCCTGCTGTGCGTGGGCTTGGTGTTTTGTTTTTTTGAAGTGGCGCCGCACCACCCCGTGGGCGTGTCTGAGGTGCATCTGATTCTGGGCACCACCTTGATGCTGATTTTCGGCGTTGCGCCTGCAGCCATCGGACTGATGGGCGGCTTGTTGATCCAGAGCGTGTTTTTCGCGCAGCAAGACTTGCCCCAGTACGGCATGAACGTCACCACCTTGCTGGTGCCCTTGTTTGCCACCGCCGCCTTGGCCCGCCGCATCGTGCCCGCTAACGTGGCCTATGTGGACCTGACTTACGGCCAGGCTTTCAAGCTGTCTGCGGCCTACCAAGGCGGCATCGTGGCATGGGTCGCCTTCTGGGCTATTTATGGCCGTGGCGTGGGCATGGAGAACATGAGCCAAATCGCGACCTTCGGCGTGGCCTACATGACCGTGGTGCTGGTTGAGCCCCTGGTGGACCTGGGTGTGCTGGCGGCTGCCAAGGCTCTGCGTCGTTTGCAAGGCAACCCGTTGGTGAACCAGCGCGTGTACACCGCGGCCTGAGCATTTGCTGAACTGAAGGACTGTTGTTGTGGATTTGATCGCTCCCCCCGTAGACCGTGACACGCCCCGCCCGCAAGGCGAGCGGCGTGGTTTGATATTGGTGCACACCGGCACCGGCAAAGGCAAGAGCACCGCCGCCTTCGGGCTGGCCCTGCGTGCCCATGGCCGGGGCAAGGCGGTCAAGGTCTACCAGTTCATGAAAGTGCCCACCGCCCGTTTCGGCGAGCACCGCCTGTTCGAGCAGCTGGGCATTCCCATCACCGGCTTGGGCGACGGCTTTACCTGGAAAAGTAAAGACCTCGACCACTCCGCCGAACTCGCCCAAGCCGGTTGGGAGCAAGCCAAAGCCACGGTGATGGCGGGTGAACACTTCATGGTGGTGCTGGATGAAATCATGTACCCCCTGCGCTACGGCTGGATTCCGCTGGAATCGATCCTGTCTTGCCTGCGCGAGCGCCCGCCGCATGTGCACGTGGTGCTCACCGGCCGCAACGCGCCAGCTGAGCTGATTGAGCTGGCCGACACCGTGACCGAGATGACGCTGATCAAGCACCACTTCAAAGCCGGTGTGCCCGCCCAGCGCGGGATTGAAGACTGATGACCGTGCCCTGGGTCGCGTCCGCTGAGCCCGCGTTGTCTCTCGCTGCCGTGTCGTATCAGCGGCAGGGGCGGGCGGTGCTGGCGCAGGTGTCGCTGGACATTCCGTTTGGCCAGCACATTGCACTGCTCGGACCCAACGGCGCGGGCAAGTCCAGCCTGCTGCACCTGATGGCCGGTCGCTTGCGGCCCGAGTCCGGGCGGGTGTTGCTGGGGGGCACCGATCTGCAAAAGATGCCCGGCCCCGACCGGGCACGGCAGATGGCCGTGGTGCATCAGCATGAATTCATCCATGCCCAACTGCGGGTGCGCGACTACGTGGCCCTTGGCCGCACCCCCCACAGCAGTGCGAGCCGCGCTGAACATGCGCACGCCATCGACACTGCGCTCAGTCGCTGTCGCCTGCAAGGCCTGCAAGACCGGGCCATGGGCACGCTCTCCGGCGGCGAGCAGCAGCGCAGCGCCATTGCCCGTGCCTTGGCCCAAGAGCCCCGTATTTTGTTGCTCGATGAGCCCACCAACCATCTGGACCTGCGCACCCGCTCCGATGTGCTGGACCTGCTGGCCAGCCTGGAGATCACGGTGGTGGCCGCACTCCACGAGCTGAGCCTGGTGCAGCGCTTTGCCCACCGCGCCGTGTTATTGGGCGAGGGCAGGGTGGTGGCTGACGATGTGCCCGCCCGGGTGCTCACGCCCGAGCTGGTGCTGGGCAATTTCGGGATGGATGTGTTTTACCTGCCGTTGCCCCACCGGGACCAGCCGGTCGCCGTGTTTGAATCCCCCGGGCTCCGCCCGGCAATCCAAGAATATGAAAACTAAACCCAAACTCACTTTTTCCTGCCGCTCGTGGCTTGCCGCTTGCGGCCTCTCGGTGCTGTCTTTGGCAGCGCACGCCCAGACCTTCCCGGTGACGGTGGACAGTTGTGGTGAAAAGCTCACTTTCACAGCGCCGCCCAAGGCCGCCTTGATCCACGACATCAACATGACCGACATGGCCTTGTCGCTCGGGCTGCAAAGCCAGATGGCCGGCGTGAGCGGCATTACCGGCTGGTACAAGATGAGCCCCGAGTTCAAGCAGGCCTTGGGCAACATCAAAGAAATTGCGCCCAAGCAGCCCAGCCTGGAAAACATCTTGGCGCTCAAGCCTGATTTCTTTTTTGCAGGCTGGAACTACGGCATGGCGGTGGGCGGCGAGGTCACCCCCACCACGCTCAAAAAATACAAAATCCCTACGCTGGTGCTGAGCGAAAGCTGCATCCATGTGGACAAGGCCCGCCCACCTGCCAGCATGGAGCTGCTGTACGCCGACTACCTCAAGCTAGGCACCATCTTCGGCAAAGAAGCCCAGGCCAAAGCACAAATCGCCCAGTGGAAGCAGCGCCTGGCAGCTCTGCCCAAAGCCACCGGCAAAGAGCCGCTGCGCATGTTCTTGTTTGACTCGGGCGAAGACAAGCCGTTCACTGCCGGCAAATTCGCCATCCCCACCGCGATGATGGCTGCCGTGGGTGGCCGCAACATCATGGACGATGTTGACGCCAGCTGGGGCACCGTGGCCTGGGAGGCGGTAGCCGCCCGCAACCCCGAGTTCCTGGTGTTGCTCGACTATCAAAACGACGGCGGCGCCGACAAGCTCCTCCAGTTCCTGCAAAAGCATCCGCTGATGCAGCACACCACGGCCGTCAAAAACAAGCGCTTTGTGGCATTGCGCTACGAAGAGCTCACCCCCGGCCCGGCCAACGTGGCAGCCATTGAAAAAATGGCCCGGGCTGTTAACCGCTGATGCCCGGGTCCGCCTCCATGCGTCTGGCTCCTGCTGTGCGATCCACCAGCCTGCTGACCGTGTGTCTGCTGCTGTTGCTGGCGTGCGTGAGCTTGCTGTCGGTGGTGTCGGGTGCTACCGAGGTGGCGTGGTCGCAGGTTGGGCATGGCCTGGGCCTGTGGTTGCGCGGCGCGCCCGACGCGGACTACACCATGGTCGACCGCATCGTGGTGGATCTGCGCGTGCCCCGCATGTTGTTGGCGATTGTGGTGGGGGCCGGCCTGGCCTTGGTGGGTGCGCTGTTGCAAACCACCACCCGCAACGATTTGTCAGACCCCTATCTCTTCGGCCTGTCTTCGGGGTCTGCGGCCGGGGCCGTGGCGGTGATTACGCTCACCGGCGAGGTGCTGGGCGTCTGGACGCTGCCGCTCGCCGCCTTTGTGGGCGGCATGGCGTCGGTGGTGGTCGTATTGCTGCTGTTGCGCCGCTACCGCAGCCACACGCCGGAGCGCATGATTCTGGCGGGCCTGTCGGTCTCGTTTTTGTTTACCGCACTGACCTACTACTTCACCTTTCTGGGCGACCAGCGTGCCGCCCAGTCGGTCATGTTCTGGACCATGGGCGGCTTGGGCTCTGCCCGCTGGGACAACCTGTTTATTCCCCTGACGGGTTTGGCGGTACTGTCGCTTTTTTCGTGGCACAGGCGCCACGCGCTGGACGCGATGCTGAGTGGCGACCACACCGCGCACAGCCTGGGCATTGCGCCCGAGCGGCTGCGGATGCAGGCCTTTGTGGTGTGCGCCTTTGCCACCGCGTGTTTTGTGGCAGTCTCCGGGGTGATTGGTTTTGTCGGCCTCATGGTTCCGCACCTCGCCCGCGCGCTGGCTGGCGCTTTGCACCGCCACATGCTGCACATCGCCATGTTGATTGGCGCCTTGCTGCTGTTGCTGAGCGATGTGGTGAGCCGGTCCATTTTGGCCCCCCAAGAGCTGCCCGTGGGCATCGTGACCGCCAGCGTGGGCGCCTTGTTTGTCATGTACACGCTGTTGCACCAGTCTGACGGCGCCTGATTGCCACCTGTTTTATTCATTTTTTACGTTCATTTCCACACCATGCAAACCCGCAAAATCCCCGCCACCATCGTCACCGGCTTCCTTGGCAGTGGCAAAACCACACTCTTGCGTAACCTGCTCACCAACGCGCAGGGCCGCCGCATTGCGGTCATCGTCAACGAGTTTGGCGAGCTGGGCATTGATGGCGAGCTGCTGCGCGGCTGCGGCATCGGCTGCGATGAGAACGGTGAAGAAAACGGCCAACTGTTCGAGCTGGCCAACGGCTGCCTGTGCTGCACCGTGCAAGAAGAGTTTGCCCCGGTCATGGAGCAGCTGGCCGCTCGCCGCGACCAGATCGACTATTTGGTCATCGAAACCTCCGGTCTGGCCTTGCCCAAGCCGCTGGTGCAGGCCTTCCAGTGGCCCGCGCTGCGCAACGCCTTTACCGTGGACTCGGTCATTACTGTGGTGGACGCGCCTGCGGTGGCTGCCGGCACCTTTGCCGAAGACCCTGTGGCGGTGGACGCCCTGCGCCGCTCGGACGACAACCTGGACCACGAATCCCCGCTGGCCGAGCTGTTTGAAGACCAGCTGGCCACGGCCGACTTGGTCATCGTGCACAAGGTGGACGGCATGGACGCCGCAGCGCTTGAAGCGGTGGAAGCGACCATCCGCGAAGAAGCGCCAGCCGGTGTGAAGCTGGTGCGCGCCTCGCACGGCGATGTGCCCATGGACGTGCTGTTGGGCTTGGAGCGCGCGGTGGAAGACGTGATCGATTCCCGCAAAACCCACCACGACGAGGAAGAGGACCACGACCACGACGAGTTCGACTCTGTGTCCCTGACCCTGCAAGTGAGCGACCGCGCCAAGGTGATTCCGGCGCTGACCGCGCTGGTGCAGCGCCACGAGATTTACCGCATCAAGGGCTTTGTATCGCTACCCGGTGCGGCCATGCGCCTGGTGGTGCAGGGCGTGGGCCAGCGTTTTGACAGCTATTTTGACCGCGCCTGGCGCGCTGACGAGCCGCGTGCGACCCGCCTGGTGTTCATTGGCGACCACCTCGACGCTGCCACCCTGCAAGCCGAGTTGCAAGCCGCGTTGGCCTAAGGGCCGTTCATTAAAGGCAGTTCACCATGCATTTGCTTTCCACCCGCCCTGGCGGCCATGTCGAAGACGATGGCAATGGCATCGTGCGCGTGGAGCAAACGCCCGGTGCCATCGTGGTGCTCACCGTGGCGGACACCACCTTGTCGCTCTTGGCCGAAGTGGCCAGCAACCTGCCGGCTGATTTTCCGAGTGTGCGCTTGGCCAACCTGATGTGGCTGCGCCAGCCCGCGTCCACCGACTTGTACATGGACGATGTGCTGCGCCACGCCAAGGCTATCGTCATCGAGCACTTGGGCGCCCCCAGCGACTGGGCCTACAT
>JAIXVK010000485.1 GCA_027483085.1 Comamonadaceae bacterium
ACTGCGTTGCACCATGTTGCGCAGGTTGGAGCAGTCAGACCGGTGCACGCTCACGCCCTTGCCACGGGTCACAAAGCCGCTGATCAAATCCGGCGGTGCCGGCTTGCAGCACTTGGCCAACTGCGTCATGAGCGAATCAATGCCCACCACCAACACCCCGCCCTTGCCGCCGGACAGGGCCCGTGGCTTTTTGAGCGGCATGTAGTCGTCTTGCGTGCCGACGGGCTCTGGCGGGCGCAGCAGAAGCTCGATGTTGCGCAGTGAAAACTCGTCTTTGCCCACCACCTCAAACAAGGCGTCGGCATTGTTGAAGCCCAGCTGGCTGGCCAGGTCATCGAGCTTGATAGCGGTTTTGCCTTCACGCTGCAGCAGCTTTTCTACCGCCTCGCGGCCCTTGGCCATGGTTTCGCCCATTGCCAGCGCATTGAACCAGGCCCGCACCTTGGCCCGCGCGCGGTGGCTGACCAGGTAGCCGAGCTCGGGGTTGAGCCAATCGCGCGAGGGGCCGCCTTCTTTCACGGCGGTCACTTCCACCGTCTGGCCGTTTTTGAGCGGCGTGTTCAGCGGCACCATGGCGCCATCCACCTTGGCGCCCCGGCAGCGGTGGCCCAGGTTAGTGTGCACGCTGTAGGCAAAGTCGACCGCCGTAGCGCCTTGGGGCAATTCCACAATGGCTGCGTCCGGCGTCAGCACATAAATGCGGTCGTCAAACATGCCCTGGCCGTCAGGCGTGGCGTGGGCACCGGAGAGATCGCGCTCCCAAGCCAGCAACTGGCGCAGCACGGCAATCTTGGCGTCGTACTCGCCAGCGGCGGTCACACTGCCGCCGTAACCCTTGGCGCCCGCCTCTTTGTAGGCCCAGTGGGCCGCCACGCCGTGCTCAGCATGGTCGTGCATCGGCTGGGTGCGGATCTGCACCTCAATCGGCTGGCCACCGGCGTCGCGCACCACGGTGTGCAGCGACTGGTAGCCGTTGGGCTTGGGCCGGGCAATGTAGTCGTCAAACTCTTCGGTGATGGGCGTGAAACCGGTGTGCACCAAACTGAGCGCCGCATAGCAGTCCGGCACTGTGGGCACCACGATGCGCAGTGCCCGGATGTCATACACCTGATCAAAACCCAGCGATTTGCCCCGCATCTTTTTGACGATGCTGTAGATGTGCTTCGGCCGGCCCTGCACGGTGGCTTGCACGCCTTGCGCTGCCAGCTCATCGGCCAGCTGCTGGCGCAGGCGCTCCACCGAGGCTTCCCGCTCAGTCCGCTTTTCGTCCAAGAGCTTGGCCACCTGTTTGTAGGTGTCGGGCTCCAGAAAGCGGAAGGACAGGTCCTCCATCTCCCACTTGATTTCCCAGATGCCCAGCCGGTTGGCCAAGGGCGCAAACACCTGCAAGCCCTCGGAGGCCAAGCCGGGCGGCACCGGCAGCTTGGTCGCCGCAAAGTGCCGCAATGTCTGCAGGCGCGAGGCCAAGCGCAGCATGACCACGCGCAAATCCTTGCTGAAAGCCAGCAGCATCTTGCGCACACTCTCGGTCTGCGCCGCTGCGGTTTGTGCCATGGGTGCGGCGCTGATGCTGTGGCCCGCCGACTGATGGGTCAAGCGCGCCATGCGCTGCAAACGCACCAGCTTGGTGGTCTCCATCGCGAGATCGGCAAAGTTGTCGCCAAAGGCTTTCGCAATCACCTCGTGCGGCTTGTTCAGGTGGTCGCAGGCGTACACCAGATAGCTGGCGGCCTGCATGGCCTCCGAGCCGCCGATGGTGCGCAAAATGGCGGCCACCGCGTCGGCGTGTTGCAGCACGTTTTCGCCGGTGTCCAGCGACTCCGTCGCCAACAAAGGCTCGGCAAAAGCGCGGGCGCGCTGCAGGGCGCCAGCCTGCTCGGGCAGGCTGTCTGCGGTAGCCGCAATCACTTGCGGGGTGGCCGAGGCAATGTCCCCGGCGTACAAACTTTTCATGGAAGGCTCACAAGGCGGGGGACGTTACCCCAGCAAAAAAGAAGTCACGGCGTCCTGTTGGTCTTGGGCGATCAGCGTGGGGGCATGGCCCACGCCGGCAAACTCCACCAAGCGGGCTTTGGGCCCACGCTGTGTCATGGCCTGCGCAGTTTCGGGTGACAAGAGGTCAGAGTCCGCCCCGCGCAGCAGCAAGGTATCTGCCGTGATGGCGTCATACAGCTGCCACAGCTGCGCCTGGCCGGCCAGCGCCAACTCTTCGGTCACCGCCCGGAAGGGAATGGCAATCGCAGGGTCATAGTGCAGCCCCACCTTGCCGTCCGGCAAGGTTTTGGTCATGTGGCGCGACAACTCCAGCCACTGTGCCGGCGTATGCGGGCCGAAGCTGCTCGAAATCGCCCACATCGCATCAGCCGCTTGTTGCAAATTGTCAAAGCTCACCGCACGGCCCAGATAGGTGCCGATGCGCTGCAGCGACGACCACTGGATCACCGGGCCCACATCGTTGAGCACGAGCTTGCGCACCTGCACACCCACCGAAGCGGCATGCGCGGTCACCGCCAAACCGATCAAGCCGCCCATGCTGGTGCCCACCCAATCCAGCGTGGCCGGTTTCAAGTGCGCCAGCAGACCCAACATGTCAGCCGCATACACGGGTACGCCATAGCCGGAAGGGTCCTTGATCCAATCGCTCTGGCCACGGCCGGCCACATCGGGGCACACCACGCGGATCGGTTGGGATGAGCGCGCCACCAGCGCCCGGGCCAGCACATCGAAGTCTCGCCCCTGGCGCGACAGACCATGCACACACACCACCGTGTGGGCGGCATCCGCAGCGCCCCACTGCCAATACGCCATGCGGCGCGGGCCGTTGGCGTCAGCGCAGGGTACGTAATTCAGCGTAGGTTCAGACATGGTGCAATCACTCGTTTGATAATGACCACATCCTAATGGAATCCCCCCACCACTTTGTGAAGGAAGACGCATGTTGAAAGGTAAAACCGCCCTCGTTACCGGCTCCACCAGCGGTATCGGTTTGGGTATCGCCAAGGCACTGGCCGCACAGGGCGCCAACATCGTGCTCAACGGCTTTGGCGACGTGGAAGGCCCCAAGGCGGAAATCGCGGCGCTGGGTGTGCAGGTGACCTACCACGGCGCGGACATGAGCAAGCCTGCCGAGATCGCAGCCATGATTGAGCACGCCAAGGCCACTTTTGGCGGCGTAGACATTCTGGTCAACAACGCAGGCATTCAACATGTGGCGCGGGTCGAAAACTTCCCCATCGAAAAGTGGGACGCCATCATCGCCATCAACATGAGCAGCGCCTTCCACGCCACCCGCCTGGCCCTGCCCGGCATGCAAGCCAAGAACTGGGGCCGCATCATCAATGTGGCGTCTGTGCACGGGCTGGTGGGCTCGGCAGAAAAGTCAGCCTATGTGGCGGCCAAACACGGTGTGGTGGGCCTGACCAAGGTGACTGCGCTGGAGAACGCCACCACCGGCGTGACCTGCAACGCCATCTGCCCCGGCTGGGTGCTGACCCCGCTGGTGCAAAAGCAGGTGGATGCCAAAGCTGCCACGCAAGGCATCAGCAATGCAGACGCTACCAAACAGCTGTTGGGTGAAAAGGAGCCTTCCATGCAATTCACCACCCCGGAAGAGCTAGGCGCGCTAGCGGTGTTCTTCTGTTCCCCCGCTGGC
>JAIXVK010000511.1 GCA_027483085.1 Comamonadaceae bacterium
AGCCTCGCTCACCAAGCTGATGACAGCGTATCTGGTGTTCGACGCATTGCGATCCAAGAAGATTGATCTCAAGCAGACCTTCCCTGTGAGTGAGCGTGCTTGGAAGATGCCCGGCTCCCGGATGTTCATCGACCCCAAGATGCAAGTGCCCGTGGAGGATTTGATCAAAGGCATGATCGTGCAGAGCGGAAACGATGCCACGATGGCGCTGGCAGAGGGCGTTGGCGGCTCCTTGGAGCGCTTTGTCCAAATGATGAATGAGCAGGCCAAGGTGCTCGGCATGAAAAATACGGGCTACAAAAACCCCGAAGGCCTCACCGAAGCAGGGCACACCACGACGGCCCGGGACTTGAGCATTCTCGCAATGCGCTTGATGAGTGACTTCCCTGATTTCGTGCACTTTTACGCCATCAAAAAGTACCGCTACCCCGGCACACCGGCCGCCAACGATAGCAACCGCAACCTGCTGTTGTTCCGTGATCCGTCGGTCGATGGGCTCAAGACGGGCCATACCGCAGCTGCGGGTTATTGCCTTGTGGCCACTGCTAAACGTGATTTCCCGGCCTTAGTGACTGCCGGTGCGCCCGCTGGTTCGCCTGCCGCTGCGGGGAGCCGCCGGTTGCTGTCGATTGTTTTGGGTACTGAGAGTGAAGGCGCGCGTGCGAACGAGTCACAGAAGCTGCTCAATTGGGGTTATACCGCCTATGAGGCGGTCAAGTTGTACGACGCGGGTGCTGCGGTGGTGACGCCCAAGGTCTGGAAGGGTGCCGAGTCGGCAGTCAAAGTCGGTCGTCCGCAAGGCGTGATCGTGGCGGTGCCTGCCGGAAGCGGCGCGCAACTAAAAACCGAAGTAGTGCGCAACGAGCCGATTGTGGCGCCGGTCGCCAAAGGGCAAGTGTTGGGCACTTTGAAGGTCCGCGCCGGTGAGCAAATTGTTGCCGAGGTGCCTTTGGTGGCGCTGGATGCCGTAGAGCAAGCGGGCGTCATTGGCCGCACATGGGATGCTTTGCGCCTCTGGATTCGCTGAAGATCAGGGCACAGTTTGCGTGTAAACCCTTGTTCTGCTACATTAGAAGGCTTTTCGGAATTTCCGAAGGGATTCACGTTTTCGTAATATTCAAACGTTTAGGGACGTTTTTCAATGCCAACCATTAACCAACTCGTGCGTCAAGGCCGTGAGGTCGAGACCATCAAGTCGAAGAGCCCTGCTATGCAGAACTCTCCGCAGCGTCGCGGTGTATGCACACGTGTGTACACAACGACTCCTAAAAAGCCTAACTCCGCTCTGCGTAAAGTTGCCAAAGTGCGCTTGACCAACGGTTTTGAGGTGATCTCTTACATCGGCGGTGAAGGCCACAACTTGCAAGAACACAGCGTTGTGCTGGTTCGCGGCGGTCGTGTCAAGGACTTGCCAGGTGTGCGTTACCACATCGTTCGCGGTTCTTTGGACTTGCAAGGCGTGAAAGATCGCAAGCAATCCCGTTCCAAGTACGGTGCTAAGAAGCCAAAGGCTAAATAAGCCCTGTAGGTTCGAATTTTCGGTGCTGTTTCCCCGCGTGGCGCGGAGATACGGCGAAGTGACCCGAAACCCGGAATTGTCCGAGTGGGTCGAGTAAGTGGGGGTTTTGATTAACTCTCGCGGTGTCTGAAAAGATACCAACTGAAGCAATATGAGGTGAAATATGCCACGTCGTCGCGAAGTCCCTAAACGTGAAATCCTGCCGGATCCCAAGTTCGGCAACGTAGAGCTGTCCAAATTCATGAACGTGATCATGGAAGGCGGCAAAAAAGCGGTTGCAGAGCGCATCATTTACGGCGCACTGGAGCTGATTGCTAAAAAGCACCCCGATAAGGATGCTCTGGAAGCGTTCACCGTTGCGATCAACAACGTCAAGCCCATGGTGGAAGTGAAATCCCGCCGCGTGGGTGGTGCTAACTACCAAGTGCCAGTGGAAGTGCGTCCTGTCCGTCGCTTGGCCTTGTCCATGCGCTGGATCAAGGAAGCCGCTCGCAAGCGTGGTGAAAAGTCTATGGCTCAGCGCCTTGCCAACGAAATGTTGGAAGCCACTGAAGGCCGTGGCGGCGCCATGAAGAAGCGTGACGAAGTGCACCGTATGGCTGAAGCCAACAAGGCCTTCTCTCACTTCCGTTTCTAAGCAACGGAAATCGCGGCTTTCAGAGCTTGGTAGGTCCGGGCAGCGCAATCGCGCTGTCATGTGGGCTGGCCATACTCTGAAAGTCGTTTGTCTTGCTGCATGGTGCAGCGGACCCTCTCAAGAATTTGATCAACCAAGGATCCATCATGGCTCGCACTACCCCCATTGAGCGCTACCGCAATATCGGTATTTCAGCGCACATTGACGCCGGCAAAACCACCACGACCGAGCGTATTCTTTTCTATACCGGCGTGAACCACAAAATCGGCGAAGTGCACGATGGCGCGGCCACGATGGACTGGATGGAGCAAGAGCAAGAGCGCGGTATTACTATTACTTCCGCTGCTACGACTTGCTTCTGGAAGGGGATGGACACATCGTTCCCTGAGCACCGCATCAACATCATTGACACGCCCGGACACGTGGACTTCACGATTGAAGTGGAGCGTTCCATGCGCGTTTTGGACGGCGCCTGCATGGTGTACTGCGCTGTGGGTGGCGTGCAGCCTCAGTCTGAAACCGTGTGGCGTCAGGCAAACAAATACAAGGTTCCACGTTTGGCCTTTGTGAACAAGATGGACCGTACTGGTGCCAACTTCTTCAAGGTTGTGGATCAGATGAAGTTGCGCCTGAAGGCCAACCCTGTGCCAATCGTGATTCCAATCGGTGCAGAAGAAAACTTCACCGGCGTGGTGGATCTGCGCAAGATGAAGGCCATCATTTGGGACGAAGCTTCCCAGGGCATGAAGTTCACCTTCGAAGAGATCCCTGCTGACCTCGTGAGCGTCGCTAAAGAGTGGCGCGAAAAGATGGTCGAAGCCGCTGCTGAAGCCTCTGAAGAGCTGATGAACAAGTACCTTGAAGAAGGTGACTTGACCGAAGAAGAAATCACTGGCGGCCTGCGTAGCCGCACTATCGCTGGCGAAATCCAGCCCATGTTGTGCGGTACCGCGTTCAAGAACAAGGGTGTTCAACGCATGTTGGATGCTGTGATCGAATTGATGCCTTCTCCTCTGGACGTGAAGGCCATCAAGGGCTTCGACGAAGACGAGCAAGAAATCACCCGCAAGGCCGATGACAACGAAAAGTTCGCAGCGCTGGCCTTCAAGTTGATGACTGATCCGTTTGTGGGTCAGTTGACATTCGTGCGCGTGTACTCCGGCGTTCTGAAGAAGGGCGACACTGTGTACAACGCGGTGCGCGGCAAGAAAGAGCGTATCGGCCGTATCGTGCAAATGCACGCTAACAACCGCGAAGAAGTGGATGAAATTCGCGCGGGCGACATCGCTGCTTGCGTGGGTCTGAAAGACGTGACAACCGGTGAAACCTTGTGTGATCCATCGGCAGTCATCACACTTGAGCGTATGGTGTTCCCTGACTCCGTG
>JAIXVK010000537.1 GCA_027483085.1 Comamonadaceae bacterium
AAAGCAGCTTCGGCTTCTTCTTCTGCTTCTTCCACAGTGGCCGCAGTGGACACGTTGTTGTTCAGCAGCAGAGTTTCTGCGTCAGGGGTTTGCTCGTACACCGCTACGCCCATGTCGTTCAACATGGAGATCACGACTTCCAGAGTTTCCGCATCGACCAGCTTGTCGGGCAAGTGGTCGGAGATTTCGCCGTGGGTCAGGTAGCCGCGGGTCTTGCCCAGGGTGATCAGGGCCTTCAGGCGCGCGCGGCGCTTGGCCATGTCTTCTTCGGACAGGACAGTTTCGTCCAAGCCGAACTCTTTCATCAAGGCGCGTTCTTTCGCCTTGCTGATCTTCATGCGCAGGGGCTTGACCTTTTCGCCGGTAGCCGTCGTGGTGGCCGCGGCCTCGGGCTCGCCGACCAAGTCCGCTTCAATATCCGACATGTCCATGTCATCGCCGCTGGATTCGGCAGCTGCAGCCTTGGGCTTGCGACCGCGCTTGGCGCCGGTGGTGGCTTTGGCGGGAGCAGCAGACTCGTCAGCTGCGGCCTTGGCGGGGCGACCCGCTTTCTTTTTCGCAGGAGCTTCAGCAGCGGCCAAAAGCGCGTCAGCGGCTTCTTTCAACAGGGTGGCTTTGGATTTGGGTGCGGACACGGAGGAGGGTGCTTTCTTTTCGGTTTTGGCAACGGCCTTGCTGGCAGGCTGAACAGGCTTGGCGGATTTTG
Source organism: Comamonadaceae bacterium (assembly GCA_027483085.1). GTDB lineage: Bacteria > Pseudomonadota > Gammaproteobacteria > Burkholderiales > Burkholderiaceae_C > Allorhodoferax. The sequence goes on from JAIXVK010000537.1 coordinate 707, forward strand.
AAGCGGGCATGCAGAAACCTCGGGACAACAAAAAACTAACAAACGACAGAACAGATGCCGGCTACGCTGCGCTCAAAACGCGATGTAGTGGCTAGGCAGGGAATCAGATTCCCCATTGGCAAGATGGGAGGGCGATCATTTGGAATGCAGTCCTTGCGGTAAGGTGGCCTGTTGTGATGAACTATTCACGGTGGCCTGACCCGGAGGTGCTGCTGTCGCTCTTGCCGAACTAATCGGACATTATAGTTGCTATTGACAAGCCCAAGAGTTGTAGCATGAACTTAGCCTGAAAACAGCATGGGCTTGCGCAGGCCGGTGTGCCGCCGCGGTCCGGGGTCAGGCTTCAGGCGTCAATGGAACTGGCTGCCAGCAGTTTGCCCAGTTCTTTTTTGCGGTCCATCAGCACCCGCAGTTCGGCCAGGTTGGCAGAGTCGGTCGCCAGCACGCGCATCTGAGCATCGATACGGTCCAGCAGCATCCGGTTGAGCAAATCACGCAACTCGGGGCCGGATTCGCGCAATGGCTCGCTCGCCAGCACCGGGCCGGCGGTGAGCCGCTGCACCAAGTCCTCTGCCGGATGGCCCACGATTTCTTCTTTCAAGGTGCCCCGGGAGACCGGGCCGTGCTCATGCAACTGGCTTTCCAGCCAGGTAAACAGCTCGCCGTGGGGGGCAGGCAGTTCGCACAACAGGCCGTGGTCTTCGCTGGAAAGAATGTCCCAGAGCTCACTGTGGTTGAGCAAAATGCGGGCGGCAAGGTCCGGACGGCTATCGAGTTTGGCCAGTGGGCCGGTGGGGCGTGCCTCACGGTTGCCGAACTTGCCGCCTTTGCCCGGCCATTTACCCTCCCACTTGCCGTCGCCTTTGCCGCGCGGCGTCCAGCCCTCTTTCTTCCATTCGGTCTTCTTTTTCCACTCCTCTTGCGGCACCCACGGTTCCGAGAATCCGGCAGGCTCGTCGTCATCAAAAAAAGGAATGTCGCCCATGCCGTCATCGAAGCTCGGTGCAGAGGCCGGCGCCGATTCGCGCTTGCGGCGCGGTGCTTCGGCGGCTGGTTTGGTGCCGGCGCCTGACCACAGGCTGCCGAGTTCGGCTGAGGGGAGCTGCACCAGCTGGGCGATTTCGCTCAGCAGTTGCAGCTTGAGCGCGCCGTCGGGCAACTGGCTCCACAAGGGCTTGGCTTGGCTGGACATGCGGGCTCGTCCCTCGGCAGAGCTGAGGTCGCAACCGTCTTGCGCGGCTTCAATCAAAAACCGGCTCAGTGGCGTGGCCTTGCTGACGTAGTCGGCAAAGGCGTCTTTGCCATAGGCGCGGATAAAGCTGTCGGGGTCGTGCTCGGCGGGCAGGAACAAAAACTTGATGCTGCGCACATCGGTGGCAAAGGGCAGAGCGCCATCCAGCGCCTTGCGAGCGGCTCGGCGGCCGGCGGCATCGCCATCAAAGCTGAAGACCACCGCATCGGTAAAGCGGAACAGCTTTTGCACATGCTCGTTGGTGCAGGCCGTGCCCAGCGTGGCCACCGCGTTGGGGAAGCCCAGCTGGGCCAGCGCCACCACGTCCATATAGCCCTCGGTGACCAGCGCATAGCCATGCTCACGCAGGGAGCTGCGGGCTTCAAACAGGCCGTAGAGCTCACGCCCCTTGCTAAACACCGGGGTTTCCGGCGAGTTGAGGTACTTGGGCTTTTCATCGCCCAGCACCCGCCCGCCAAAGCCGATGCACTCGCCCTTGATATTGCGAATCGGGAACATCACACGGTCGCGGAACCGGTCGTAGCGCTTTTCTTCGCCCCCGTTTTCGGCCTCGTGCAGGATCACCAAGCCGCTCTCGACGAGCAAGGGGTCGTCGTACTGCGGGAAGATGCTGGCCAGGCTGCGCCAGCCTTCCGGGGCATAGCCCAAGCCGAATTGCTTGGCAATCTCGCCCGACAGACCGCGGCCTTTGAAATACTGAATGGCGCGTTGTGACTCCTTGAGTCCGCGCTTATAAGACTCGCCAGCTTTTTCCAGCACGCTGGTGAGGGTGTTTTGCTTCTCGCGCTGCGCTTGGGCGCGGGCTTTGTCCTGGGGGCTGCCTTCTTCCTCGGGGATGACCATGCCATATTGGCCGGCGAGGTCTTTGACGGCCTCGATGAATGTCATGCCGGCGTGGTCCATCAAGAAGCTGATGGCATTGCCGTTTTTGCCGCAGCCGAAGCAGTGGTAGAACTGTTTGGCGGGGCTCACCGAGAACGAGGGCGACTTTTCTCCGTGAAACGGGCACAAGCCCATGAAGTTGGCGCCGCCCTTTTTGAGCTGCACATAGCGGCCCACGATCTCCACCACATCGGTGCGCGCGATGAGTTCCTGGATGAAGCTTTGGGGGATGGCCATGGGGCGATTGTAGGCAGCCTGCGCCGATCGCCGGAGCAGCCCGGCTGTGCTAGCGCAAGGTATTTGCTATCAAATAAGGAGCTGCCTGCGCAGGTTCTAAGAGGGCTGGAGGCTGATTTGATGCCTGAATAAAAATTCAATCACCCAGCACCACACCTTCTCGCCGTGGATCTGCACCCCCAAAGAAACCCGTGGGGGTGCGCGCGATGGCTTGCAGGCCGCTCGCCATCGGAACCTCCACAACGGTGTGGCCCCTGCTTTTCAGTGCCTGCACCACCGCCGGGCTGAAGCGCCCCGCCTCCAACAGGGTAGGGCCATTCAGGGAGCCGAAGTTGGGCAGGTCGATCGCTTGTTGTGCGTTCAGGCCCCAGTGCAACATGCCGTATAGGGTTTTGGCGGTGAAGTGAATGATGAGCGCGCCGCCCGGGCTGCCGCCACTGATGAGCAGCTGGCCGGTAGCCTTGTCAAAGACTAGCGTGGGCGACATGCTGGAGCGCGGTCGCTTGCCCGGCTCTACGCGGTTGGCCACCGGCCTGCCGTCGCCCCCGGTGGGGCTGAAGCTGAAATCGGTGAGCTGGTTATTGAGCAAAAAGCCGCCCGCGAGACCGGCCCCCCGGTTCACCATCTGGCGTGAGCCCCAGGCATCTTCAATCGTGGTGGTCATTGCAACCGCATTGCCATAGGGATCCACCACCGAGATGTGCGAGGTGCCGTACTCCAACTGGTCAGGCATGGGCGCGTAGCTCAGTGGCGTGCCGCCGGGCTGCCCCGGCAAGGCAAACTGAATGCTCTGCCCGGTGGGGCTACTGTCGATCTGCGCGGCGCGGCTGCGCAAGTAGCCCGGTGCCAACAAGCTGGCCCAGTTGCCCGCTGGAGCTTGCACAAAAGCCGGATCACCGAGGTACTGGCCCCGGTCGGCAAACGCCAGGCGCGAAGCCTCGGTATACAGATGCAACCAGTCGGCACCGGGTTGGCCTTGCACAAGGGGCAGGCTGCGGGCGGGGGTGTGGTCCAGCATGCGCAGAATTTGACCGATGGCAATCGCCCCCGAGCTTGGCGGCGGCATGCCGCAAATGCGCACCGGACGGGGTGCCGTGTCGTAGTCAAAGCACAGCGGTTCGCGCACCAGCGGGCGGTAGATTGCCAGGTCGCGGGTACTCAGGCTGCCGGGGTTGGTGGGGTGGCCTTGCACTTTGCGGGCGATGGCTTCGCCGACCTCGCCCCGCAGCAGGGCAGAGGGGCCGCGGGTGGCTATGCCTTGCAACACCGCTGCCAGTTCGGGGTTGCGCAGCACATGGCCGGCTGGCCATGGCTTGCCTGCAGCGTCGTAAAAGTAAGCGGCGGCTACCGGGTCTTTTTTCAGGTGCGGGTCTGCCGCCAGCAGTGCGGCCATGCGGGGGCTGATGGCAAAACCCTGGTTGGCGAGGTTGATAGCGGGTTGAAACAACTGAGCCCACGGCAGTTTGCCGTGCAGGGCATGTGCCTGCGCCAACATGGCGACCGCGCCCGGCACACCGACCGAGCGGCCGCCCACTACCGCATCGGCAAACTTCATGGCTTGGCCTGATGCATCCAGAAACAGGGCCGGCGTGGCAGCGGCGGGCGCGGTTTCGCGGCCGTCAAACGCTTGCGTGGTCGTGCCATTGAAGTGCAGTAAAAAAGCACCCCCGCCAATGCCGCTGCTCTGCGGCTCTACCAGGCTCAGCACCATTTGCACCGCAATCGCCGCATCGACGGCGCTGCCGCCCGCTGCGAGCACTTGGCGCCCAGCATCGGTAGCTAGCGGGTTGGCAGCAGCTACCACATAGCGGCGGGTCGCCCAGCCGGGTTTGGCGGTGCTGCCGCTTGCAGCTTCGGGCTGAGGTGGTGGCGCGGACGGTGCCGGTGGTGGTGGCGACACGGCACACGCCGACAGCAGCGCTGCACAAAGCGCCGTCACGGCAAGGCTGAGAGTGCGGTGGGGGTGGAATGTCATGGCGGGTGTGGCGAGTGGCTATTTGGTTTTGGGGACCCGGCCCAGCAGGTAGAACTCGGGGTTGGGCAGCATGCCAGTCACATTGGCCATGCGGTTGGAGAGGCCGAAGAAAGCGGTAATGCCGGCAATGTCCCAAATGTCTTCGTCGTCAAAACCGTGGGCGTGCAGGGTGGCAAAGTCGGCGTCTTCTAAGGTGTGGCTCTGCAGGCAGACCTGCAGAGCAAAGTCGAGCATGGCGCGCTGGCGCGGTGTGATGTCGGCCTTGCGGTAGTTGACGGCTACCTGGTCTGCCACCAGCGGCTTTTTCTCGTAAATCCGCAAAATGGCGCCGTGTGCCACTACGCAGTACAGGCACTGGTTGGCGGCACTGGTGGTGGTGATGATCATCTCGCGCTCGCCTTTGGTCAGGCTGGAGCCCTCGCGCAGCATGAGTGCGTCGTGGTAGGCGAAAAAAGCGCGCCATTCGGCAGGCCGGCGGGCGAAGGCCAGAAACACATTCGGCACAAAGCCGGACTTTTCCTGGACCTCGAGGATCTTGGCCTTCAGGTCGTCGGGCAGGGTGTTGAGGTCGGGCAGGGGGTAGCGCGGGGTGGGGTGCATGGGGTCTCCGTCGGGTCGCTGATCAGCGTATTTTTAAAAACTATCGATGTGATTCAGTTAATTGAATTTACATAAACGTCGGTGCTTTTTAGTATTCATCCTACTGCGAACCCCGTCGCAGCCCACTACCCGGAGACTTGCACCATGAAAGAAATCAAAACCACCGTCGGCATCGTCATCAATGGCATGGGTCTGGTGGCCTTGTTGTCCCAGCTCGGGCAATGGCACGCGGGCTAACATGGTGGCTTTGTCCTGAAGGCCTCTGATGACAGACCCCAATACTCCCTTGCCCGCCCGTCCGGACCCCGATGCCTATACCCAAGGCTTGGCGACTCGCCGTCAAGTGATGGGGGATGCATTTGTGGACGCGGCGCTGGCCAAAACCACGCCGTTTACCGCGCCGATGCAGGCACACATCAGCCGTGCGGCGTGGGGCGATGTGTGGCAGCGCCCGGGCCTTGATTTGAAAACCCGCAGTTTGATCACGGTGGCCATGCTCACCGCCTTGGGCAAGCAAAACGAACTCAAAGGCCATGTGCGGGGCGCCCTGAACAATGGCGCGACTGTCGAAGAAATCCAGGAGGTGCTGTTGCACGCCGCGGTGTATTGCGGGGTGCCCACCGCGGTAGAGGCGTTTCGCAGTGCCGATGAGGTGGTCAGCAGCCGCGATTGAATGTCAAAAGAGCAATCAGCGGGTTGATCAGGCCCAGCCCTCGAGCACCACTTTGCCCCGGGCGGTACCCGACTCTACGAAGGCGTGCGCGCGCTGCAGGTTCGCGGCGTTGATGGTGCCGTAGTGCTCGGCCAAAGTGGTGCGCAGCAAGCCGGCATCGACCAGTTGGGCCACTTCATTGAGTAAGTGGTGCTGGGCCACCATGTCGGGCGTGGCGAACAAGGGGCGGGTGAACATCAGCTCCCAGTGCACCGAGATGGCTTTGCGCTTGAAGGGCATCACGTCCAGAACCGGCAAATCGTCAATCAGGCCGAACTGACCCTGGGGCGCGATCACCTCCAAAATCTCTGGCAAATGCTGCTCGGTATGGGTCAGGCTTAGCACGATGTCCACTTGCGGTAGCCCGATAGCGGCTAACTGCGGTGCCATGGGTTGGCCGTGGTCGATCACATGGTGGGAACCCAAGGACTGCACCCACTCGCGGGTTTCAGGGCGCGATGCGGTGCCGATGATGGTCAGGCTGGTCAAGCGGCGTGCCAGCTGCACCAGCACCGAGCCCACCCCGCCGGCCGCGCCGATCACCAGCAGGGTTTTGCCGGTGGGTTTTTTGCCTGGCTGCACGCCGATGCGGTCGAACAACAGCTCCCAGGCAGTAATGCTGGTGAGTGGCAGTGCGGCGGCCTGGCCAAAGTCGAGGCTTGTGGGCATGTGGCCCACGATGCGCTCATCCACCAGGTGGAGCGCACTGTTGGTGCCGGGCCGCTGGATGGCGCCTGCGTAAAACACCCGGTCCCCCGGTTTGAACAGGCTAACCTCCGGGCCCACCGCACGCACGATGCCACTGGCATCAAAACCCAACACCTTGTAGGCGTCTCCCTCAGCAGGGCGGGCGCTTTTGCGCAGCTTGGTGTCGACTGGGTTGACGGACACCGCGAGCACCTCCACCAGCAAGTCGTGGCCCAGTGCAACCGGGTCCTGCAGGGTGATGTCTTGTAGCCCCGGGGTGGCGGCAATAGGGTGGGGCTGGGTGTAACCGATGGCTTTCATGGCGGGCTCTCAAAGAAATAGCTGCAAGGCCTGCATCATCTTTCTATTGCTTGAAAAGAAAAATAGGCCTTGGATTGAATTCAGCTTCAAATAAAATTTGAAAATGAAAGCCCTGCAAGACCTCGCTATCTTGGTGCGCACGGTGGATGCCGGCAGCCTCTCTGCCGCCGCCCGTGCGCTGGACATGACCCCGGCGGCAGCCAGTGCCGCCCTCAAGCGGCTGGAGTCCGAGCTGCAGGTGCCGCTCCTGGTGCGCTCGACCCGCAGCCTGCGGCTGACCCCGGAGGGTGCGGCTTTTTTGGAACACGCGCGGCTGGCCCTCAGCACCCTGAGCGAAGGGGTGCGCGCACTGGGCACCGGCCGCCACGAGGTGCAAGGCGTATTGCGCTTGGCGGCTTCGTCCGACATGGGGCGCAACCTGCTGCTGCCGTGGCTGGATGACTTTCAGTCGCTGCACCCCCAGCTGCGCTACCGGCTCACCCTGTCAGACCGCATGGCCAATATGTTCAGCGAACCGGTGGACGCCGCTTTCCGCTACGGCAAGCCGCAAGACTCGAATCTCGTGGCCCTGCCGGTGGCGCCCCACAACCGGCGGGTGCTGGTGGCTTCCCCCGCGTATCTGGCGCAGCACCCCACGCCCCTTAGGCCGCACGACCTGGCCGGGCATGACTGCCTGTGTTTCATGTTGGGGGAGGATGTGAATGACCGTTGGACTTTTCGCCGGGCGGGTGAGGCACTGACCGTGCGGGTGCAAGGTGGGCATGTCGGCAACGATGGGGATGTGGTGCGCCGCTGGGCAGTGGCCGGCC
>JAIXVK010000145.1 GCA_027483085.1 Comamonadaceae bacterium
ACCCGGCCAGGCCAAACCGGAAATCCCTCCAGGGAAACTGCTGCGGCCCGCCCGCACCCGCATGTGCGCCCGGCAAGGCCCAGCGCGACATCACCCGCGCCGGCCACACCAACACAGCGGTACCCACAGCGCAAGCCAAAGCCAGGGCCCACCACGACCACTGCCAGCCATGCGGTTGCGCAGCAAACGCCTCTAACAGCCAAGGCACCATCAGGGCACTCAACACAATGCCCACGCCGGTGCCACCGTAGTACATGCCCAGCAGCAGACCGTTATGGCGCGGAAAGCGTGCGCCCAAGCGGGCTGCGAGCAGACCACCGGCCACAAACACCAGCGCACTCGCCACACCGGCCAACAAGCGCTGCGCCAGCAAGGCTGTGGTATCCGTAAAAAACCCGCTCAGGCCCATGAACACCGAGGCCAGCACCGCGCCGCGCCACAGCACCTCGCCCGGGCCGCGGGTGCGCAGCAAACGGGGCGCCCACAGCGCCCCAATCAAGTAGCCCAGTGCGTTGGCCGTGTTCATGGCGCCAGCCAGGGTGTAGCTCCAGCCCAAATCGGTGCGCATGGCCGGCAAAAGCAGGCCATAGGCAAAACGGGTGATCCCCAGTGAAACGGCAGCCCCCAAAGACAAAGCCAGCGCGAGGCACCAGCCTTGAAAAGAGATCGCTGCAGGGGTGGCTAAGGGTTGGCCCGCGCCCGCCATCAGGCGGCGCTGCCCTGCAGGCGGAACTGGCGCACCACCTGTGCCAAGGCATCAGCCTGCTCGCGCAAGCCCTGGGCTGCGGCAGCGCTCTGCTCCACCAAGGCGGCGTTTTGCTGGGTTGCCTGGTCGATCAGGCCGACTGATTGATTGACCTGCGCAATACCGCTGGACTGCTCAGTGGAGGACGAAGAAATTTCGCCAATGATTTCGCCCACGCGCTGCACGCCGTCCACCATTTCTTTCATGGCGGCACCGGCCTCTTCCACCAGCTTGACCCCGCCGTCCACCGCGTGCACGCTGGTGCTGACCAGGCCTTTGATTTCCTGGGCCGCTGCGGCGGAGCGCTTGGCCAGCATCCGCACTTCGGACGCCACCACCGCAAAACCCCGGCCTTGCTCTCCGGCTCGGGCGGCTTCCACCGCCGCGTTGAGCTCCAGGATGTTGTTCTGGAAGGCGATCGAATCAATCAGCCCGACGATGTCATTGATCTTGCTGCTGCTGGCGGCAATCTCGTGCATGCTGCCCACCGCCTGGGTCACGACCTGGCCGCCACGGGCTGCCAGCTTGTAAGCCGAGTCGGACAACTGGCGCGCTGTCTGTGCCGCATGGGCGGTTTGCTGCACGTTTTCGGTCAGCTCTGCCAGAGAGCCCACGGTGTCTTGCACGCTGCTGGCAGACTTTTCGGTGCGAACCGACAAATCCTGGTTGCCGGAGGCAATTTCCTGGCTGGCCGTGGCCACACTCTCGCTCGCGTTGCGCACCTGCGAAACCAGGGCGCTCAGGCCGTCTTGCATCGCCTGTTGGGTACGCTGCAAATCGGCCACCTCGTCTTTGCCATGCACCACCACCCGTTGCGACAAATCCCCCCCAGCAATCGCCTGGGCAAGCAACCGGGCCTGCTCAAGGGGCTGGCAAATCGAGTTCATGTTCAAAATGGTCAGCGGCACCACCACCAGCGACGCCACCGCCAGAGCAGCAATAAAGACCCAGCGCACCACCTCGGCCACTTTTTGCTGATCTTGCACCGACTCTTCGACCTCCCGGTTCAGAATGACCTCCAGCTCTGACACCTGCTTGTCGATCACCAGGAACTCGGCCAGTGCCTTCTGGCTCATGCGGTTGGCGGTAGTGGCAGATTCATAGCCACTACTCTTGAGTTGCACGGTGATAGGTTCAAACAACTTGGCATAGCTTTGCAAGCGCAAAATCAGCTCACGCACCACCACGTTGTCCGGGTCTTCCTCGCCCTCGAGGAATCCATTGGCGACTTTCTCGGTCTCTGCGAGGTTCTGCTTCCAGCGGGTGTAGGCTTTCTCTACCTCGTTGGGGCGCTCGTACTCAATGATCATGTCTTTCTCTGCCATGCGCACCATGGCGAGCGCGCCACGCAGGTGAGACAGGTGCTGCACTTCTGCAAACGAGTGGTGCAGGAAATCATCGCTCTGGTCTTTGATCTGCCCCATGCCCCACAGGCCGCCCAAGCCCAACATGCTGAGCAGCGCCAACACCATGGCAATGGCACCCAGCATGCGCAGCCGGATCGTGAATTGGCGCATCATTGTCATCATGGTCATGTGGTGTTCCTCGGGTGTGCCGATCGTGCGTGTTCAGCCATTCTTTCAGAGTCTACGGCGGGCTACAAGCGGCAATCCGAGGCAAAACCCCTGTGTTGCCCGCCATTTCCAACCGCTGCGGCGCTGCAAGAATCCCACAAGGGTCGGGGCCGTGTCTTGACCTACGTCATACCGGCGCGCGGGGCGCCAACACAATCACCGCCATGCCCGCCAGCGCGAGGCCGGCGCCCAGCAGATCCCAGCGGGTCGGCGCAATGCCATCCACCCACCAGAGCCACACCAGTGCGGTAGCGACATACACACCGCCATAGGCCGCATACACCCGGCCGCTGGCAGCGGGGTGAAGGGTGAGCAGCCAGACAAACAAGGCCAGTGACGCCGCCGCCGGCAGCAGCACCCACACCGGTGCGCGCTGCTGCAACCAGAGCCAAGGCAGGTAGCATCCCACGATCTCGGCGACCGCGGTGAGCACATAGAGACCGGTAGTGAGCAGCAGGGATTGCATGGGCGCCTTGGAGTTTGCTCACATTTTAGGAGCTAACTGCGCAAATTCCATGAGCGCCAAAGGCACTTTTTACTACTATTCAGCGGCCTACTTGCCGCCCTTCTCGGGCGTCCAGCGCTTGAGCAACAGCGCATTGGTCATCACGCTCACCGAGCTCAGCGCCATGGCAGCACCCGCCACCACCGGGCTCAAGTAGCCGAGCGCTGCCAACGGAATGCCGGCCGCGTTGTAGGCAAAGGCCCAGAACAGGTTTTGCCGGATCTTGGCCACCGTGCGGCGGCTGATGTCCAGCGCTGCGGCCACCAAGAGCGGGTCGCCCCGCAT
>JAIXVK010000315.1 GCA_027483085.1 Comamonadaceae bacterium
CTGCAAGTCCGCCTGCACACCATCGACTTCGCCCTGGAAGACCCGGTGCAAGCCCTGACCACCCAGTTCGCCCCGTGAGAAAGCCCGCATGTTCACGCTGAAATGGGCCTGGGCGGCCATCGCCATTGAAGTGGGGGTCTTCTTGAGCCCGCTGTTGCACCAGTCCACGCTGGGGGCGTTGCTGGCCATGCTGGCGCTGCACGCCTTGGCGAGCGCGATCGTGGCATCGGGCAGTTATGTGCTGCTGCCCCACAAGTACATGCGGCCCCGTGTGACCGTGTGGTTGCTGTTGTTTCTTTTTGCATTTGTCGCCCCCCTGATCGGTGCGGTCGGGATGCTGGCCATCATCTGGACGACCTTCCGGAAAGAGTCGCTGGATGGAGACCGACCCGAGCCGGTGACGGTGCCCCTGCCCGAATTTGACATGCAAGCCAAGGACGTCAGCCGCAGCGGGCAAGGCTCCATTCGCTCACGCCTGAACTCGCATGTGCCCAGCGCCATCAGGCTTCAATCCCTGATGACCCTGCAGGCGATCCCTACCCGGGTTGCCAACCCCATCCTGGACGAACTACTGAGCGACAACTCTGACGATGTACGCCTGGTGGCGTTTGGCATGCTCGATGCCGAGGAAAAGAAAATCAACGCAGACATCCAGCGCGAACGTCGCCAACTCGACCAGGCGGAGAGCGACGCGCAGCGCCACACCTGCTTGCGACATCTGGCAGAACTGCACTGGGAACTGATTTACGCCTCGCTAGCCCAAGGCGAGCTCAAAAAACACATCCTCAGCCAGACACTGCAATATGTTGAAGCCACGCTGGCCCTGGAGCCCGAGCCGGACGCCGCGATGCTGTTCCTCAAAGGGCGGATCTTGCTGGCGATTGGCGAATACGCGCCAGCCCAAGCCGCCATTGAACACGCAATTACGCTCGGCCACCCCCTGGTGTCCGCCGTCCCTTACGTGGCCGAGCTGGCCTACCAGCGCCGCGACTTCCCGCGTGTCAAACAATCCATGCTCCGCCTGGAGAAACTCAACGTCGCCTCCCGTACCCGGGCCGTTGTAGACATCTGGACCGGACGAGACAACTTCCCACACCGCAGTGACCGCAACTACCTCCCCCACATCTGAGCCTGTACTGCCCAAGGCAGAGCAGGTCGACGTCATGCTTCTCCTGGAGGGCACTTTCCCGTTTGTGTCCGGGGGAGTGTCCAGCTGGGTCCAGCAGATCATTCTGGGCTTTCCGGACATCCGCTTCGGTGCCATTTTTCTGGGTAGCCGCAAACAGGACTACGGGCAGATGCGCTACACCTTGCCGCCCAACCTGGTCCATCTGGAAACGGCTTACCTCTACGAAGAAGAGACGCCACCGCCGATCGCACGTGTCAAGGCACCGGCCAAAAGCATGGAACTGGTTGAGCGGATGCACGACATGTTTGAAAACGATCTGCGCCACCCCGAATGCCCGCACCTCTTCGCCAGCATGATGGACGAAGCGGGCCCCGGCGGAATGCTCAGCCAAGATATGTTCCTTTACAGCGAAGGATCCTGGGACTACATCAAAAAAACCTACCGCAGCCGCAGCACCGACCCCTCGTTTGTCGATTACTTCTGGACCGTGCGCACCATCCACCGGCCGTTCTGGGGACTGCGGGAGGTCGCCGTCCGCGCGCCCAAAGCGCGCATCTACCATGCGGTCTCTACCGGATATGCCGGCATTCTGGGCGTCCTGCTCAAGCACCGGAACAAGCGCCCCTTCATGCTCAGTGAACATGGCATCTACGTCAAAGAGCGCAAGATCGACCTCTACCAGGCCCAGTGGATCAAGGACAACCGCAGCGTGTTTGAACACGACCCCTCGCGGGTCAGCTACTTCAGGCAGTTGTGGATCCGTTTTTTTGAGCATCTCGGCTACGTGACGTACCACGCGGCAAACGACATCGTGGCGCTATACGAGGCCAACCGGCAACGGCAGTTGCTCGACGGCGCGCCCGAAGAGCGCACCTCCAACATTGCCAACGGAATCGACGTGGTGAAGTTCGGTGCCTTGCGCCAAGACTGGCCGGATGGCCCGCCGCAGGTGTTGTGCCTGATTGGCCGTGTGGTGCCGATCAAAGACATCAAGACCTACATCCGCGCTGCGCGCATCATCGCCAACCGCATGCCCGGGGTGGAGGCCTGGATCGCCGGCCCCGAGGACGAGTCGCCGGAATACGCCCAAGAGTGCCGCGACCTGGTGGCCCAACTCGGACTCGAAAACACCGTCAAATTCCTGGGTTTCCAAAAGCTCACCGAGCTGCTGCCCCAAGTCGGGCTGGTGGTTCTCACCTCCATCAGCGAAGCCCTGCCCCTGGTCATTCTGGAGGGCTATGCCGCGGGCGTGCCCACCGTCAGTACCGATGTGGGCTCCTGCCGCCAACTCGTGTATGGCTTGCCGGGCGAGGATGAGGCCTTGGGCGCATCCGGGCGGGTGGTGCGGATTGCAGACCCCCAGGCCATGGCAGAAGCCACGCTCGAGCTACTGGGCGATCCGGCCGAATGGCAGCGGGCCCGCGAGTCAGGCATCCGGCGGGTCGAGAAATACTACGCACAGCACATCATGTTTGACCGCTACCGGTCGCTTTACGACAAGAACTTCGCATGGCAGGCATAGGCTTCGAACTCCGCAAACTCCTGCGAAAGCAGACCTATGCAGGTTTGCTGCAGGCCTACGCGTTCGCCGGCATCATCAGCTCCGGGCCTTGGGTGCTTTCCATCGTGGGCATCATGCTGATTGGCCTGCTGAGCGCAGGGGCGGGGGTGGCATCGCCCAAGGTCAGTGTGTCGCAGTTTCAGGTCACGGTGACCTATCTGTTTCTGATTTCACTGATCAGCACCGGCCTGGTTCAACTGTCGTTCACCCGCTTTGTGGCGGACCGCACGTTTGCCAAAGACGAGGCCTCCATCCTGCCCAACTTCAACGGGCTGATTCTGGTGGTGATGGGC
>JAIXVK010000651.1 GCA_027483085.1 Comamonadaceae bacterium
AATGACTAATGAATCAAATTCAAATTGGGACACGATGGATCTGACATCAAGAGTGAAATTATGATCCGTACCTTGAGTCGATTTGCTGCGCCTGTTTTAGCGCTGCCACGCCCATTCAAGCGCTGCGTCGTTCTTATATTGGACGCATCCCTTTGTGTTCTATCCGTCTGGCTGGCATTCTATTTGCGCAGTGGCGTCTTCACGCCTTTGTCGGGTCCTGCCTTTTGGCCCGCCGTAGCTTCTACTGCGCTGGCTTTGCCGATTTTTATAGTCTCGGGGCTTTATCGGGCCATCTTCCGCTATAGCGGCATGCCTGCTATGGTGGCTGTGGGGCGCGCGATGCTTTTGTATGGCTTAGCATTTGCGGGGGTTTTCACTCTCTGGGGTTTAGAGGGCGTGCCGCGTACGGTGGGTTTGATGCAGCCCATTTTGTTGCTGCTCTTAGTCGGTGCCTCGCGCGCTGCGGCGCGGGTGTGGTTGGGTGGGCTTTACCATCAGCAGTTGCGCAAGGCGTCTTTGCCTCAAGCGCTGATCTACGGTGCGGGTAGTGCCGGGCGGCAGTTAGCCTCGGCCATGGCGAACAGCCCTGAGATTCGGGTAGTTGGCTTTATAGATGATGACGATCGGCTGCATGGTCATGTGCTCAATGGCTTGCCCATACATAATCCTGCCGACTTAGCAGAGATGTTGAACTTCTCGCCCATTACCGACGTACTGTTGGCACTGCCTAGCGTATCGCGCCAGCGGCGCAACGAGATTTTGAATGCTCTTAAGCTGCATAAGGTCGCGGTGCGTACATTGCCAGGCCTCAGCGATATTGCCACCGGCAAGGTGAGATTGAGTGATGTGCGAGAACTTGACATTGACGACTTGTTGGGTCGCGAGCCTGTCAAGCCCAATGGCTTGCTGCTGAACCTCAACACTCACGGCAAAACAGTGTTGGTGACTGGTGCAGGGGGCAGCATTGGCAGTGAACTGTGCCGGCAGATCCTTAAGACCAACCCCAAACAGTTGTTGCTGTTGGAAATGAGCGAATTTGCGCTCTACCAGATTCACCAAGAGCTGCAGGCAATTCTGGCCGGCGACCGACTGAGCTTCAGCGAATCAGTCGAGGGCGATGCGACTGAGCTCAGCGACGCGCCATACATCGAAATCGTTCCTTTGCTGGCATCTGTGTGCGATGAAGGGCGCATGCACGAGATCATGAGCGTCTGGAAGCCGCAGACGGTGTACCATGCGGCCGCTTACAAGCATGTCCCTTTGGTAGAGCACAACCCCGCCGAGGGTGTGCGCAACAATGTGTGGGGCACCCGTGTGTGTGCCGAAGCAGCTATGCGCCACGGTGTACGTAACTTTGTGCTGGTGAGCACGGATAAGGCAGTGCGCCCCACTAATATTATGGGGGCCACCAAGCGCTTGGCCGAAATGGTACTGCAAGCCCTGGCGGAGGTTAACGCGGACCCGATCGCAAAAGGGGGCAGAGCGCTAACTGTCAACACTACCTTCTCTATGGTGCGCTTTGGAAACGTGCTTGGCTCCAGCGGCTCTGTGGTACCGCTATTCCGCGAGCAAATCAAAAACGGGGGGCCAATCACCCTCACGCATACCGGTATTACTCGCTACTTCATGACTATCCCTGAGGCGGCTCAGCTGGTGATTCAGGCTGGTGCCATGGGGCAGGGGGGGGATGTGTTCGTGCTGGACATGGGGCAGCCGGTGAAAATCATAGATCTGGCCCGCCGCATGGTGGAGTTATCTGGGATGACTGTGCGCGATGAGCTGCACCCGGATGGTGACATTGCACTGACTGTGACTGGTCTGCGTCCAGGTGAAAAACTTTACGAGGAGTTGCTGATTGGCGATAACCCAAAATCCACCCAGCACCCGCGCATCATGAAGGCGCAAGAGCAGTTCCTACGCTGGTCCGAACTCGAGCAAAAGCTGAACGCCCTTAGCATTTCCATGAGCGTCAACGATGTGCCAGTGATAAGGGGTCAACTGCAAGATTTGGTCTCGGGCTACCAACCTAGCGGCGAGGTAGTCGACTGGGTGCACTTGGCTTTGAAGCGTAAAACGCTGGCCAACCAATAAACTCAGGGCAGCTGAGGCCAGCAATGTGAATCATGGAAAGCGATGAAATCTAATGCACTCTCAACCGCTTTGGTTGTTGACTAGTTTGCTACCTGTCTGCCCTACCAATTTGAATTCCAGGAAGTTCATCACCATGACGAATGGCGGAGATGAACGAGAGCAGATCCTGCGAATATAAAGTCTTCGGGTTTCTAGAGCAGGCTAAGCTGGTCTTTCGTATCTGAAAACAGGACGACAAAGAGCGTTGGCCTCACAGCAGCCCACCCCTCCCATATTTAGGCGCAGCGGGATTCTCTGGCGCTCTTTTGTTATTCGAGTCGATTCCCTCGCAACTGCTTTAACATGCTCTGTATCGACTTCGACTCCAACCGGCGTTGGCGTGAGGCGTAAGTTGGCTTGGTTGCTTTGCGTTGCAATGGTTCAATCGCTGCTGCATCGATGATCCCGCGCAAGCGGGCATACGCGTCTAGCCGGTTGAGCTCACGGGTCCTGTGTTGTTGTGCTTTGAGGATCAATACGCCGTCACGACTGATGCGGTTGTCGGGACTTGCCAACAGACGCTCTTTGATCGCTTCAGGTAGAGACGATGCATGAATATCAAACCGCAAATGAATAGCGCTGGATACCTTGTTGACATTTTGTCCGCCGGCACCTTGCGCACGGATAGAGATCAACTGTGCTTCTGCGGCAATGTTATCGAAAAGAAATGCCACGATGTGTGCGTGTGAAGGTTAGACTGCCTCCAACCATACCACTCTCGTACAAGGACTCCTCCTATGGCTAAAGGTCAACAGAAATCAAACAAAGAGTCTAAAAAACCCAAAAAAGACAACGCAGCCCCCAAACCTTTGTCGGGGGGAGGGGAGCCTGTCCGCCCCTTGGTAACGACCGCAGTTATGCCGCGCGGCAAACTGAAAAACAAGGCCTGATATTCAAGCCTTGGTGGGGTGCTAAAGCAGCGCCTGGGTTTCTGCGTAGGTTGGAGGTTGGCAACCTGCCCGGGCGCAATTGACTGCTGCGGCCTGCATGGCCTCAACCAAGGTCTGATGCACTCTCTGCTTTCCGTCAGCGTTCAGGACCCAATCCCCGAGGCAGTTACCCCAGAACGTGTCTCCGGCGCCCACCGTATCCACCACTTGGGTCAACGGCACATCCGCCTCAGCACATGCGCCATCGACTTCTAGCCAGGCACCTTCGCCGCCGAAAGTGAGGGCGATGCGGCTTGCACCGTGGTCTCGGAATATGGCGGCAATATCTCTACCCTTGGCACGGCTTGGCGCTGGCACACCCAGCAACTCCAAGTCCTCATCGCTGGCTTTGATCCAGTCAGCCAATTTGGCGACCTTTTTGACTGCCTCAACGTAGGCGTCTAAATCGGCTGCGAGCTTGGGGCGTAGATTGACATCCACGCTGATAGTCCAACCCATGTCTTTAGCACCCTGCAAGATAGACATGACCTTGGTGTGCTCCGGGGGCACCAGCAGCAATGACCCGGTATGGAGCACTCCTGGTGGATGGGCCTTGAGCATGGTCAGCACGCTGTCGACGGTGTAATCCCGGTCCGCGATACCTTCGCGGTAAAAGCCGTAGCTGGGTTGTCCATCTGTGATCTGCACCACCGCCAAAGAGGTGGGCAAGCGGCTCTCGCCCGCCAGGACCTTCACACCGTCTTTTCGCAATTGTCGGCCCAGTTGCTGTCCGAAGCGGTCGGTAGAGAGCGGGTTTACATAGCCCACAGGTGCCCCGCGCAACGCCGCTGCGCGAGCCATGTTGTAAGGGCTGCCCCCCATGAAGGGTCGTAGTGTTCCATCGGGCTGCGAGAGGCAGTCCATCAGCGCTTCGCCGAGTACCCAAATAGATGCGGTCATTTTTTCAAGAGTCGTTGACGACGGATCACATCAATCCAAACAGCCAAAATCACCACCGCGCCGATGGCCATCATCTGCTTGAACTGCGAAATTTCCATCAGGTTCATGCCATTGCGGATCATGGTGATCAGT
>JAIXVK010000660.1 GCA_027483085.1 Comamonadaceae bacterium
CCCGCATCGTGGACGCCTCCGAGTTTGACGAATTCAAGTCGCGCTTTGGCACCACCCTGGTCTGTGGCTTTGCCCGCATCGAAGGCATGCCGGTGGGCATCATCGCCAACAACGGCATTTTGTTCAGCGAGTCGGCGCTCAAGGGCGCGCACTTTATTGAGCTCTGCTGCCAGCGCAAGATCCCCCTGGTGTTTTTACAGAACATCACCGGCTTCATGGTGGGCCGCAAATACGAGAACGAAGGCATCGCCCGCAACGGCGCCAAGATGGTGACGGCGGTGGCCACAGCAGCGGTGCCCAAGTTCACCATCATCATCGGTGGCAGCTTTGGCGCTGGCAACTACGGCATGTGCGGCCGCGCCTACAGCCCCCGTTTTTTGTGGATGTGGCCCAACGCGCGCATCTCGGTTATGGGCGGCGAGCAGGCGGCCAGCGTGTTGGCCACCGTCAAGCGAGACGGCATTGAAGGCAAGGGCGGCAGCTGGAGCGCGGACGAAGAAGAAGCCTTCAAAGCCCCGATCCGCCAGCAATATGAAGAGCAGGGCCACCCCTATTTCGCCACCGCCCGCTTGTGGGACGACGGCATCATCGACCCCGCCGATACCCGCCGCGTGCTGGCGCTGGGGCTTAGCGCGTCGTTGAACGCACCCATACCCGACACCCAGTTCGGCGTGTTCCGCATGTAAGGCAAGGAAAGTTTATGTTTACCAAAATCCTCATTGCCAATCGTGGCGAAATTGCCTGCCGGGTGGCCGCCACTGCTGCGCGGTTAGCTATCAAAACCGTAGCGGTCTATTCTGATGCCGATGCGCACGCCAAACATGTCGCGGCGTGTGACGAAGCGGTGTACATCGGGGGCAGTGCACCCAAAGACAGCTATTTACGCTGGGAAAAAATCATCGAGGCCGCCAAGGCGACCGGCGCCCAAGCCATTCACCCCGGCTACGGTTTCCTGAGTGAAAACGAAGAGTTCGCCAACGCCTGTGCCGCCGCCGGCTTGGTGTTCATCGGCCCTCCGGCCAGCGCCATTCAGGCCATGGGCCTGAAAGCCGAGTCCAAGCAACTCATGGAAAAAGCCGGCGTACCGCTGGTGCCCGGCTACCACGCTGCAGACCAAGACCCGGCCCTGTTGCAGCGAGAGGCTGACCGCATCGGCTACCCGGTGCTGATCAAAGCCAGCGCAGGCGGTGGTGGCAAGGGCATGCGCGCGGTGGACAAGGCAGAAGACTTTGCCGACGCGCTGGCATCGTGCAAGCGCGAGGCGATCAACAGCTTTGGCGATGACGCAGTGCTGATTGAAAAATACGTGCAGCGCCCGCGCCACATCGAGATCCAGGTGTTTGGCGACACCCACGGCAACTATGTGTACCTGTTCGAGCGCGACTGCTCGGTGCAGCGCCGCCACCAGAAGGTTCTGGAAGAAGCGCCCGCGCCCGGCATGACGCCCGCACTGCGCGCCCAGATGGGTCAGGCGGCGGTGGAAGCCGCCCGCGCGGTGAACTACGTGGGCGCCGGCACGGTGGAGTTCATAGTGGAGCAGGCCGGCGGCTACGAGCACCCCGAGGAGATGCAGTTCTATTTCATGGAAATGAACACCCGCCTGCAGGTGGAGCACCCGGTCACCGAGGCCATCACCGGGCTGGACCTGGTGGAGTGGCAGTTGCGCGTGGCCAGTGGCGAGCCATTGCCTTTGCGCCAAGACGAGTTGCAGATCCACGGCCACGCTATTGAGGCCCGTATTTGCGCCGAGAACCCCGACAACAACTTCTTGCCGGCCACCGGCAGCTTGCAGGTGTACGGCCTCCCTTCCCATGTGACCTTTGCGCGCGCAGAGCGCGGCGTGCGGGTGGATTCCGGCGTGCGGGAGGGCGATGCCATCAGCCCGTTTTACGATTCCATGGTGGCCAAGCTGATCGTGCATGGCGCCACCCGCGCCGAGGCACTGGCCCGGCTGGATGCTGCCTTGGCGCAGACGCATATCGTGGGGCTGGCGACCAATGTGCAGTTCTTGCGGCATGTGACCACCAGTGCCTCGTTTGCAGCGGCCCAACTGGATACGGCGCTGATTCCGCGCGAGGCAGACGCCTTGTTCCACCAAGACAAAGTGGGCCTCCTCATGGCCGCGGCGGCCTTGATCGCCCACACTTTGCAGACGGGAGAACGCCAAGCCGCGCAAACTGATGCCCATGGCTGGCAGGACCCTTGGGCGCAGCGCGATGGCTGGAAATCGCACGGCGCCCAAGTGCGTAGCTTTGCCCTCGAATACGCCGGCGAGCCGCACACCGCCCTGTTGCGCTCGGTGCGCGGTGGCACGCTGGAGCTAACTGTGGGCGGGCAGACGTATCCGCTGCAGTGGTCGGCACATGGCCGTGCACTGGATGTGCGCGTCGGTGAGCAGCGAAGCCTGGTAAATGTGTATGCAAATGGGGCTGTGGCCCAAGTATTCACTGCGCGAGGCGCTACACAAATCATAGCGATTGATGCGCTAGCCCATGCTGGCGACGCCCAGGCTGAAGGCGGCCGGCTGACCGCGCCTATGCCCGGCAAAGTGGTGTCGTTTGCGGTAAAGGCCGGCGATGTCGTCAAAAAGGGTCAGGCCCTCGCCGTCATGGAGGCCATGAAGATGGAGCACACGATTGCCGCGCCGGCCGATGGCACGGTAGGCGAACTTTTGTTTGCGCCAGGCGACCAGGTGACCGAGGGCAGCGAGCTGCTGCGCATGGTGGTACCTGCCTGAGCGAAGGTAGCCCGCACTGCGGTGAAAATGCAGGCATGACAACACCTGTGCGCATTACCTATTACTCAGCCGACTTTGACGAGGCCAGCTGGATTCCCGGGCTGCAAGCCGCCGTTCCCGGCGCCGAGGTTACCCTCTGGCAGCCGGGTGCGCCGGCGGCAGACTATGCAGTGGTCTGGAAGCCCCCGCAGCACATGCTGGACGAGCAACCGAGCTTGAAAGCCATCTTCAACACCGGTGCCGGTGTCGATGCCCTGATGAAGCTTAAGCTGCCAGCCGGCGTGCCGGTGATCCGCTTGGACGACGCTGGCATGTCGGTGCAAATGGCGGAATACGTGTGCCACGCGGTGATCCGCCACTTCCGTGAGTTCGAAGGCTACGAGGCCGATATGGCAAACGGCAAATGGTCGTTCCGCAAGCCGCGCAGCCGCATCGACTATCCCGTCGGCATTCTGGGGCTGGGGGTGTTGGGCGAGCGGGTGGCCAAGGCCGTGGCGCAGTTCGATTTCCCGGTGAACGGCTGGAGCCGTTCGCCTAAAGCGCTGGACGGCGTGCAGTGCTTTCATGGCGAGGCGCAGCTGCAAGACTTTCTGGCAGCCAGCCGCATCGTGGTGTGCCTGTTGCCCCTGACCTCTGAGACCGACAGCATTCTCAATGCCCGCACGCTGGCCCAGATCCACCCCGGCGGCTATGTGATCAACGTGGCCCGCGGTGCCCATGTGGTGGATGCTGATTTGCTCGCCGCCATCGACAGTGGCCACCTTGCCGGTGCCACGCTCGATGTGTTCCGGGTGGAGCCCTTGCCTCAAGGGCATGCCTTCTGGAACCATCCCAAAATCACCGTGACTCCGCACACCTCGGCGCGCACCCTGCGCTCCGAGAGCATCGCCCAGATCGCCCGCAAGATTGCTGCCCTGCAAAGCGGGCAGACGGTGGCGGGTCTGGTGGATGCGGGGCGGGGTTACTAAGCCGCATGACAGATACCAAACCCGACGCCTTCTCCACCCTGGCGCAAGCGCGTACATCGGTGCGCGGCTTTACCGACCAGCCGGTGCCCGATGCCTTGTTGCATGAGCTGCTGGTGAGCGCGCGTTTGGCCCCTAGCGGTGCCAACCTGCAGCCGGGCAGCTTTGTCCAGGTGCGCGGCGCGGTGCGCGAAGCCTTGTCGCAAGCCATGTCTGCGGCCTATCGCGAAGGCCAAGCCGAGGCCGAGGACTACAGCTACTTTCCTGACCCTATGCCCGGCCATTTGCGCCGCCGGCAGGTGGCCGCGGCCCGTGCGCTGTACGACAGCATTGGCATTGCCCGCGAGGACCGGGCAGGGCGCGA
>JAIXVK010000642.1 GCA_027483085.1 Comamonadaceae bacterium
AAAGAAGTGCTGTACCGCGCCGTACTGGCCCAAATTTTGAGCGACTGGCTGGTGCCCACCCATGGCATCACCGTCGATGCCGACCCGCGCACCGCGCTGGAGCAATACATACGCGCCAAGATGGAGCTCTCCGCACAACGGCCTGATGGCTCCAAAGTGTGGGCCAACGAACTGTTGCACGGCGCGCCCGTGGTCAAAGAGCTGCTGGCTACCGACCTGCGCCAACTCACCCTGGAAAAAGCCGCGGTGGTGCAAGCATGGGTGGACGCCGGGCGCATCGCCCCGGTGGACGGCATGCATCTCTTCTTCACCATCTGGGCCGCCACCCAGACCTATGCCGACTTTGATGTGCAGGTTTGTGCGGTGATGGATCAGGATGCGCTTACTGAGAAAGACTACGAGCGTGCCACCGAGCACGCGGTCTCATTCATCTTGAGGGGTTGCGGGCTGTAGTTTCCAATAAAAAGAGCCGCTGGCGCCCATGCAAGTTGCCCCAGCAGCTCCTATTTTCATAGCGCTGCGGTCTGCGTGTCGGCAGCTTCACCGTGCAGCCACGACAAGAAAGCTTCTACTGCAGGTCGCTTTGCGTGGCGTTCGGGATACCCCGCGAAATGTGCCTTGACGCGTACAGCCTTGTTGAGTCCGAAGGGAGCGATGAGTTTGCCCTCGGACAAATGTCCGCCGGCGTTGACAGCGCTCTCCAGCGCAACGCCCAGCCCTTGTGTTGCTGCATCCAAGGACATTTGTGCGCGGTCAAAACGTACTGGAAAACGATCCGGCGCGCGCACATCGCTGAAGAGCCGAAACCAATCCGTCCACTGCACTACGCTCACATTGCTCTGTATCAAAGGAACTTCCAGTAACTGCGCGATGCGTTTGAGCTTGTGCTGCTTGATAAACGCAGGACTCGCGAGCGGAACAATGGACTCTTCGAAGAGGGGCTCGACCACCAGATCGCCCCACTGCGGAATGCCATAACGGATGTCGATGTCTGCTTGGCCCAGCGCAAAGTCGCTGGGAGTGTGGGCGGCAGAGAGATTCAGGGAAATATCGGGATACGCCTTTGCGAACCGGTGCAGTCTTGGCATGAGCCACAAACTCGCAATGCTGGGCGCGGAATGTACGTACAGGCTGTTTCGGATGCCCTGCCGCAGGTCTTCGGTTGCCGAGGTGATGGCGGTTAAAGCGGCCCGCACATGCAGCAGATAGTGCTCCCCCGCGGGACTGAGTCGTACGCCGTGAGCACTGCGTTCAAACAAGCGGACATTGAGGTGGGTTTCAAGACGGGAGATCTGGTGGCTGATGGCCGACGCGGTCAGATGCAATTCTTCCGAAGCCAGCGCAAAGCTTTTGCGTCTGGCCACCGCTTCAAACGCTTGCAAATTGGCTATGGGTGGCAAAGCAGACATCGGGACAACCCTGACTTCAAGTGACAAAACGTCATCTTACGTTGACATTTAATCGCTTGTCATCAACTTGTACGACTTTCAGAATCCGCTCCCAGAACAGGAGGCCACGTGGCTGATTCGCCAGTGGAACAAGCCAGGAGCAAGAAAAGGCCTTGGCTCTCCTGCCCTTTTCATAGCCACGGAGAGTAAACACATGTTGCTAAAGGACCAAGTTGCGATCATCACCGGCGGTGCCGGTGTCAATGGGTTGGGTTTCGCCACTGCACGCCTGATGGCGGCGCAGGGCGCCCGGGTAGCCGTTCTCGATCTGGAACGCGCAAATCCGGCCGCAGCCGCTGCCCAACTGGGGCCGGGTCACCTCGGGTTGGTAGCTGACGTCACTGACAAGGCTTCGTGCGAAGCCGCCGCGGCCGCCGTCCTCCACGCGTTTGGCCGTATCGATACCTTGGTGAATAACGCCGGCATTACCCAACCGGTGAAGACCCTGGAGATCACCGGTGCCGACTACGACCGCATTCTCGATGTCAGCCTCCGCGGTACGCTCTACATGTCCCAGGCCGTGCTGCCCTCCATGCGCGCCCAACAAAGCGGGTCCATCGTTTGCATATCGTCGGTGTCTGCTCAACGCGGCGGTGGAATTTTGGGTGGGCCGCACTACTCCGCTGCGAAGGCGGGCGTGCTGGGCCTTGCCCGCGCCATGGCGCGTGAATTCGGCCCTGAAAACATCCGCGTCAACTGCATTACGCCCGGATTGATTGGTACCGACATCATCAAAGGCAAGCTCACCGAAGAGAAAAAGGCAGAGATTGCCGAGACGATTCCGCTCGCACGCTTGGGCCGCGCGGAAGACATTGCTGGCGCCTGCGTTTTTCTGGCAAGTCCTCTCTCCGCCTATTGCACCGGCATCACGCTCGATGTGAATGGCGGCATGCTCATCCACTAATTTCCATTTGACCCATAAACACATAAGGAGACAACACCATGCAACGCAAGACCTTTACCCGTTCCCTGTTGGCAGTGGCCGCATTGGCCGCACTGCCCTTGGCCGCTCAGGCCCAGGCCGTCAAACTCACCTTGGGCCATGGCGCAGCACCCGGCAACCCCCGCCATGAAGCTGCCGTCAAGTTCGCAGAAGTGGTTAAGGCCAAGACAGCAGGCCGCATTGAAGTGCAGGTCGCGCCCTCTGCCCAGCTGGGCGACGACGCTGCCATGGTGACCGCACTGCGTACCGGCGCGCTGGACATGTCCGCCAACTCGCAAGGCGCTGTGTCGGCAGCGGTGCCTGAGTACGCGGCTTATGGCATGCCCTTTCTGTTCTCCACGCCCGCGCAGGCCTTCAAGCTGCTCGACGGCCCGCTGGGTCAGGAGCTTGCGCAGAAAACAGCAGATAAGGGCATGGTCGTGCTGGGCTACTGGGACAACGGCATTCGCCACATGACAAACAGCAAGCGCCCCATCACCAAGGTGGAGGACATGAAGGGTTTGAAGATGCGCACCCCACCTGATGCTGTGCTGGTGGACATCATGCAGGCCCTGGGGGCCGAGGCCCAGCAGATCAAGTTCGCTGAGCTGTACGTGGCACTGGGCCAGGGCGTGGTGGATGGACAAGAGAACCCGTTGGTCAACATCCACGCTAGCAAGCTGTATGAGGTCCAAAAACATCTGGCGCTGACCAGTCACATGTTTCAAATGACTCCCTTCTTGATGAGCAAGCGCACGTGGGATCGCTTATCCGAGACGGATCGCAAGGCGGTGACAGAAGCTGCCGCTGAGGCGACGTCACTACAGCGCAAGATGTCCCACGAAGCTGACGAGAAGTTGCTCGGCGAACTCAAGGCCAAGGGCGTACAAGTTACCAATGTTGATAAAGCGGCCTTTGCCAAAGCCACCTCCGCAGTGGACGACAAATGGCTTACCACTCCCATCGGTCCTTATCTGAAGAAGGTCATTGAGGCCGCCCGCTAAAGGCGCGCTTACGGTTCCTCATACATCATCAATGGTTCACACGGGGGATTTCCCGTGTGACGTAAGGAGACATGCCGATGAACATCATCGAACGGGCCGTTGGAGGTCTGTGCCGTCTGCTGCTGTGGATCAGTACCAGCGTTATTTTCTCTATCCTGATTGCCAACACAGTGTTGCGCTATGCAACTGGGAGCAGTTTGCAATGGGCGAATGAAGTCCCAGAACTGCTATTCCCTTGGTTGGTGATGTCGGGTGTCGTTCTTGCCGCCGGTCACGGGGCGCACATCACGACCAGCTTCTTGATGGATGCCGTACCAGTTGTCCTGCGCCGCTGGATCGAAATCGGCACATGGCTGGCGGTGGCAGCCCTCTACGGTACTTTAGCCCGGGCAACTTTCCAGATGCTGGAGATCGTTCATGACGAAAGATCTCCCATTTTGAATGTGCCGGGGTCTCTCACCTATGGCTGCGTGATGGGTGGGATGGTGATGCTCGCGTTGTTGGCGTGTGAGTCGGCGTGGCGTGCTTGGGCAACTTCGCCCCAAGACCGCAACGGCGGCGAAGAACACGTGGTGCCTGAAGCGCACTGGTGAATCAGTCGGTTTACAAAGGAATTCCCGTGAGCATTCTCATTCTTTTGATCTTTCTTGGGGCTGCCGTGTTGGCCATGCCCATTGCACACGCTTTGTTGATGGCGGCCCTAGCGGCTGCAGCCACTTCAGACCGTGTACCGCTTGACCTGCTTGTTCAGCAAATGGTGGCCCAAGTGCAAAGCTTTCCACTGATTGCCATTCCCTTTTTCATGCTTACCGGCTCATTGATGATGGGTGGACGATTGGGGGCTGCGTTGGTTGGTGTGCTGAGCACGCTGATCGGCCGCTTCCATGGAGGTCCCGCGCAAGTAGGGGTACTTTCATCGACCTTGTTTGGTGGGGTGTCCGGATCGGCCGTGGCTGACGCCTCGGCCATCGGATCATTGCTGATTCCATGGCACAAGCGTTTGGGCTATCCGCCCGCTTTCTCCGCCGCCACGCTGGCAGCAGCGGCCACCATTGACATCCTGATACCGCCCTCTATCCCGATGATCCTGTTTGCGCTGACGGCCAATGCCTCCATCGCAGCTTTGTTTGTGGCAGGCATCCTGCCCGGCATTCTGATGTGCGGAGGCTTTATGTTTATGTGCTGGTGGGTGGGCAAGCGCCGCAACTTCCCCAGAGACCTTACCCCTATCGATTGGAGCGTGTTCCGCACACATCTGCTGTATTCATCACCTGCGTTGCTATTGCCGGTACTAATCGTTGTCTTCTTGCGCTTCGGCTTTGCCACGCCCACGGAAGTGGCGGTTCTATCTACGCTCTACGCAGGTTTGGTCTCGGTGCTGGTGTACCGCGACCTTTCATGGAAGCGCATGAACGAAGCCATGGTGTCTGCCGGCCTGGCTACCGGCGTGGTGTTGCTGGTGATCATGTCTTCCGCTGCCATTGGCTGGCTGCTTACCTATGACCAGATGCCCGTGGGCGTTGCGAATTGGGTCACCCAAAACGTGCACCAGGATTGGCTGATCATTCTGTTCATGAATGTGCTGATGCTGTTTCTGGGCATGTTCATCGACCTTCCTGCTGCTGTATTGCTGCTTACGCCGGTTTTCCTGCCTTTGGCCGCGAGCATTGGCATGGATCCAGTACAACTGGGAATCATGATGGTCGTGAATCTTGCTGTGGGCCTCTATACGCCCCCTGTGGGTACCACGCTTTTCATCACCAGCGCCCTGGCCAAAGTCAAAGTGGGTCAAACGGTGCGAGAGCTTGGTCCTTTCTATTTGGTGGCCTTCCTGGTACTCGCACTCGTTTCGTACGTTCCCGCGTCCATCCTGCGCTGATGACGCATCCCCCTGTTTTTTTGGAGTATTTCTATGAAGTCACTGGTTGACGAATTGCCTGCGCTCGCGCAGTGCGCCTACCGCATCCGCCGCTTCGCCCTACGCATGGGTGAAGTGCAGGGCCAGGGCTACATTGGCCAGGCCTTGGGCTGGGCCGATGTGCTGGCCGTGGCCTACGGTCATGCACTTAATCTGAGGCCCGAAGACCCGACATGGGAAGGCCGAGACCGCTTTTTGCTGTCGCATGGCCATTACGCGATAGCCCACTACGCAGCCCTGATTGAAGCTGGTGTGGTGCCCGAGGAGGAACTCGAGACCTACGGCAGTGATGACAGCCGTCTGCCCATGAGCGGCATGGCGGCCTACACGCCGGGTATGGAAATCTCCGGTGGTTCGCTGGGCCAGGGCCTGGTGATCGGCGTAGGCATGGCGCTGGGTCTCAAGCAAAAGCGCAATCCAGCTTTCGTCTACAACTCCATGAGCGATGGCGAGCTGGACGAAGGCTCCACCTGGGAAGCCGCCATGTCTGCGGCCCACCACCAGTTGGACAACCTCATCTGCCTGGTTGACATCAACAACCAGCAAGCCGACGGTCCCAGCACCAAAGTGCTGGGTTTTGAGCCACTGGCCGACAAATGGCAGTCTTTCGGCTGGCATGTGCAGCGTGTAGACGGCAACGACCTGCCCGCTGTGCTGAGCGCTTTTGATACCGCACGCAACTTGAAAGAAGCCAAACCTCGCGTGATCCTGTTCAACACCCTGATGGGCAAGGGCGTGCCCTTTTTGGAGACGCGGGACAAGAACCACTTCATTCGCGTGGATCCGCCCGAGTGGCAGCAAGCCATCGCCATCTTGGACCAATCTGCCCCTGAAGGAGCTCTAGCATGAACGCCGTTGTCGAGAAGAAACCCCGCCTCACCACCTCTGCCATGATCGCCTCCATTGCGGGTGAAGGCCAGCGCGTGAAGGCCGCACCCTTTGGCAAAGCCTTGGTGGAATTGGCCGCAAATCGTCCTGACATTGTGGGCATGACGGCAGACTTGGGCAAATACACTGATCTGCACCTGTTTGCCCAGGCCTACCCGGAGCGCTATCTCCAGATGGGCATGGCCGAGCAGTTGCTCATGGGCGCGGCCGGCGGTATGGCCAAAGAGGGCTTCATTCCCTTTGCGACTACGTATGCCGTGTTCGGTACCCGCCGCGCCTATGACTTCATCCATCAGGTGATTGCAGAAGAAAACCTCAACGTCAAGATGTGCTGCGCCTTGCCGGGCCTCACCACAGGCTATGGCCCCAGCCACCAGGCCACCGAAGACATTGCCATGATGCGTGGCATTCCGGGGCTGACCATCGTCGACCCCTGCGATGCCCTGGACATCGAGCAGGCGGTGCCCCAGATTGCTGCCCACCAAGGCCCGGTCTATATGCGCTTGCTGCGCGGCAACGTCCCGCTGGTGCTGGACGAATACGACTACCAGTTCGAGTTGGGCAAGGCCAAACGGCTGGTGGACGGCGATGAGGTGCTCATCATTTCCAGCGGCTTCATGACCATGCGCGCGCTCGAAGTGGCCCAAGCGCTCAAGGCCGACAATATCGGAGTGGCAGTGTTGCACTGCCCCACCATCAAACCACTGGATGAGGCGACTATCCTCGCGGAAGTGGGTGCCAAGCCCCGCATGGTGGTGGTGGCGGAGAACCACTCCGTCATCGGCGGATTGGGCGAGGCGGTTTCGAGCTGCTTGCTGCAAAACGGAGTCCAACCCGCGCGCTTCCGTTTGGCGGGTCTACCAGATGCCTATCTGGATGCCGGTGCTTTGCCTACTCTGCACGACAGGTATGGAATCAGCACCAGTGTGCTGTCCGCCCGCATCAAGGCGTGGTTGGCATAAGCCTGGTTTCGAGCAAAACGTGACGTTAGGCCACGTATTACTTGCGTCGCTAGCTATGAAATAAATAGCGAACGGCGCGAGGAGTACCCTTGACTATCGGGGGTGATTGGCGGCACTTGGGCACAATCAGGAGGGCAGCGACCTGTTCGGACCGCTGCTCCCGTTTGCTCGAAAGGAAGTTTCATGGCCGCAGGAACCATCATCACCGTGCTTTCCAACGTACCTTGGGGCCAAGTGATCGACGCTGCGCCCAAAGTCGCAGAGGGCGCCACCAAACTATGGGGCGCGGTCACCCGTAGAAAAAAGAACGACGCTGAGGCGGCACCCCAGGCCGGTACCGGCCCTACGGGGGTGGATGTGCCGGACGATTCACACCAGCGCTTGCGTGCCGATGTTCAGGTGCTGCAAGCCTCGGTGGGTGAGTTGCGCGAGGAGTTGCTCGCGGCCACCGGGCTGATCAAACAACTGGCCGACCAGAACACCGTCCTGGTGCAACGCGTGGAGCTCCACCGCCGCAAATTGGCGCGCTGGTCCTACTTCGCTGCCGCAGTCAGTGCGGTATTACTGCCGGCCGTGGTTTACCTGCTGATCACGCGGTAAACACCCGCGCCTTGCGCGGTGTCAGCACCACGGTGTCGCCGTCTTTGAGTTCCAGCGCTTTGTATTCCTGTGCGCCGATCTGGGCTTCGATGATGTCGCCGCTGCCCGCTGCGCTACGGTCTTCGGGCAGCAGCTCCAAGCGGGCAATCGGGCCCACCACGATGGCGCGCACCAGCTTGGCGACGATGCCGCTCACCGGCTGGCCTGCCTTGTAGGGCTGCACATCCAGGTCGTGGGGGCGCACATAGGCAAAGGCCTTGGCGTTTTGCGCTTCGCTGTGCTCAGGGCTGGCCAGGCGCACGCCGTGGTGGTCTTCGCCGATCAGCATTTCGCCTTCGTGGGCACGGCCGTGGAACAGGTTCACATCGCCCAAAAA
>JAIXVK010000401.1 GCA_027483085.1 Comamonadaceae bacterium
ATCTGGGAGAACGTCGCTTTCGGTTTGAAGCGGGAAGGCCTGCCCAAAGATGAAATCAAGCAGCGTGTGGGCGAGATGCTGGATCTGGTTCAGCTGGGCGCCTATGCCAAGCGCAAGCCCCACCAGCTCTCCGGCGGGCAGCAGCAGCGGGTGGCATTGGCACGCAGTTTGGCCAAGCGCCCCAAACTGTTGTTGTTGGATGAACCCTTGGGCGCGCTCGATAAAAAACTGCGCGAGCAAACCCAATTCGAGTTGGTCAACATCATCGAAAAGGTGGGCGTTACGTGTGTCATGGTGACCCATGACCAGGAGGAGGCCATGACCATGGCAAGCCGGATTGCGGTAATGAGCAAAGGCCGTGTCTTGCAAGTGGGGACGCCTGAAGAGGTCTATGAACATCCTGCCAACCGTTTTGTGGCGGGGTTTATTGGCAATGTGAATGTATTTGAAGGCCGACTCAGCGTAGACGAAGTCGACCGCTGTGCCGCAGTGACCGGCATCGGCGAGATACAAGTCGGCCATGGCGTGAGCGGCACGCTCAACATGCCGGTGGGCATCGCTGTGCGGCCTGAAAAAATCGAAATCAGCAAGACGCGCCCGCCTGTCAATGTGAACGTGTTCACCGGGAAGGTGAAAGAGATCGCTTATTTCGGCTCGTACAACACCTTCATTGTGGTCGCGACTGACGGAACCCGGGTCAAGATCACCGAGGCCAACACCTCGCGCCAAGACCTGAGCGATATCACCTGGGAGGACGATGTGTTTTTCTGGTGGGGTGATCGTTCCGGCATTGTGTTGCGGGATTGAGGTCGCTTATGTCTACGAACTCTCTTCCTTCCCCCGGACGCCGATTTGTGATCGGTGTGCCATTCAGTTGGTTGCTGATTTTCTTTTTGTTGCCTTTTCTGATTCTGGTCTACATCAGCTTTGTAGACATGGGCAATGACATCAACCCGTTCAAGCCGATCTGGGATTCGGGAACGGGCCTGTTGAAGTTGAAGTACGAGAATTACTGGTCCATCTTCCGCACCGGAGAGGGTGGGGCGCTCTTTCAGACGCTCTACATTGAAGCCTATCTGCGCTCCATTTGGTATGCGCTGTGCACGGCGGTGCTGTGTCTGTTGATTGGCTATCCGTTTGCGTATTTCATTGCCCGTGCCAAGCCGAGTGTGCGGCCCGCGCTGTTGATGATGGTGATGTTGCCGTTTTGGACATCCTTTTTGCTGCGGGTCTACGCATGGAAAGGGATCTTGGCGGATCAGGGGGTCATCAACCAACTGCTGATGGCGGTGGGCCTGACGTCGGAGCCGGTGCAGATGCTCTATACCAATGTGTCGATGTTGGTCGGTATGACCTATGTCTACCTGCCGTTCATGATCTTGCCGCTTTACGCCAACTTGGTGAAGATGGATTTCCGTCTTCTGGAGGCGGCCTACGACTTGGGAACCTCGCCGTTCAAAGCCTTTTGGTTGGTGACGGTGCCATTGTCCAAAGCGGGCATCGTGGCCGGTTTCATGTTGGTCTTTATCCCTTCGGTCGGTGAATTTGTAATTCCCTCGCTCTTGGGCGGGCCAGAGAACATCATGATTGGCCGGGTGGTCTGGGATGAGATGTTCACCAGCAACAACTGGCCCCGTGCCAGCGCGTTGGCCGTTGTGATGATTGGCCTGATTGTGGTGCCTTTGGCCCTGTACTACCGCTACACCGGCGAAGCCGCTGAGCCCAAGCATTAAGGATCGCCATGAAAGCCTGGATAGAAAAGCATTTCGGCAAAGCCTGGTTGGCTTTGGTGTATCTGTTCCTCTACATGCCACTGTTGTTTATGGTGGTGTTCTCGTTTAACAGCACCCGTCAGGATGCCAACTTCACGGGATTCTCCCTTCGCTGGTACGAAGCCCTGACGCGTGATATCAAAATTGTCGAAGGGTTTTGGTTGTCCATACAAGTGGCACTGGTCACAGGCGTGCTGTCTGCCGTATTGGGCACTTTTGCCGCATTTGTTCTGGTGCGTTACCGCCGCTTTCTCGGCCGTACCGCCTTCTCCGGCATGGTCAACGCACCGTTGGTGATGCCTGAGGTGGTGATCGGTTTGTCGCTTTTGTTGTTGATGGTCGGCGCCCAGAATGTGTTCGGGTGGCCCGAACGCGGCATGTTCACCATTATTTTGGGCCACACCCTGTTGGGAATGGCCTATGGCATGGTGGTGATTCAGTCCCGCTTGCTGGAGGTGAACCGTTCGCTGGAAGAGGCCGCCATGGACTTGGGTGCACGACCTCATGAGGTGTTCTTTCTGGTCACGCTTCCCAACATTGCCCAAGGCATTTTGGCGGCCTTTTTGCTGAGCTTTACTTTGTCGTTTGACGATGTGGTGATCTCAGAGTTTCTGTCGGGTCCGGGTGTGAATACCTTGCCTCAGGTCATCTTCGGCTATGCCCGCCGCGGTATCAACCCGACGATCTATGCAGCCGCCACCTTGTTGATCGTCACGGTAACGACCGTAATCGTGGGATACAGCATCTGGGTGGCACGCCAGACACGTAAGCGTGAGCGTGAGATTGCTGCAGCCTCAAGAGCTGTGACAGGTGCACTGCAGTCGCCCACCGCTTAAAGGCTGTTGATTTGCTATTGTTTTTGTAGCGCAATCCGCTTGATGGGTGAGCGCCATAGGGGTTTTTATGCATGATTACCCGGCGCTGATTGAGGCCTTGCAAGCGCAAGGCATTCATTCGCTTTTGCCGCAATTCACGGACATCCACGGTGTAGCAAAGGGCAAGCTGGTCCCTGTGGCGAACTTGAAGGAGTGGGTGGAGGTCGGCGCTGGCTTCGCCGGCCCTAGCATCTGGGGTACGGGTTTGCCCAGGTTTGGTCCGCGTAGCGAGTACTACGGGCGCATCATTCCGGAAACCATACGCCCTTTGCCTTTCATGCCCGGGGTGGCGCACGCGGTCTGTGATGGCTATGCCGGTGGCGTTCCGCTGGAAACGTGCTCGCGGCAGTTGCTCCTGAAAGCCGTTGAGCGGCTGCGCTCGCGCGGTTGGACCATGTGGGTTGGCATAGAGCCTGAGTTCTTTTTGCTGAATAAGCGAAATGGCCGTTGGGTGATTGCCGATGACGGCGACCAGTTGTCCAAACCGTCTTACGACCTGAAGTCGATACACCGCAACGCTGCCTATTTGGATGACATGCGCCAGACTTTGGTGAGTTTGGGTTTTGATCTCCAGCAAATCGACCATGAGGATGCGACGGGGCAATACGAGGTGAACTACCGATTTGACGACGCACTTGCCGCCGCAGACCGATTCATGCTGTTCAAGATGGCGGCCCATGCGGTGGCCGAGAGGCATGGTGTGGTGTTTAGCTGCATGCCCAAGCCACTGGCCCATGCACCCGGTAGTGGATTGCATTTTCATGTGAGCATTACCAATGCCCAGGGGCAGGCGGTGTTCAGTAGTGAGCAGGACGCTTTGGGGCTGAGCCCCTTTGGGCACCAGTTTGCAGCTGGTTTGCTGGCGCATGCAGATGCGCTTTCGGCGATTTGCGCACCGACCGTTAACAGTTACAAGCGTTTGGCGAGTAGTGCCAGTGCATCCGGGACGACTTGGTCGCCTGTATGGAAATCCTATGGCAACAACAACCGGACCTGTCTGGTGCGCACAGTGGCGGGGCGCCTGGAGTGGCGGCTGCCTGACCCGTCTTGCAATGTGTATGCAGCGATAGCTGCCACTTTATTGGCAGGGCTAGACGGTATCGACAAGGCTTTAGTCCCTCCCGAGCCTTGCGATGTGGATCTTTATGCGGTGGCGGCTAGCGGTTCCGCTTTGCCGCCAGCGCTTCCGCGTAACTTGATTGATGCACTTGACTGCTTGGCGAATGACTCCGTTTTGGCTGAGGCATTGAGTCATGAGTTCGTCGAGCAGTTTCTGGCCGTCAAGCGGCAGGAGTGGAGCGAGTTTCATCAAGCTGTCAGTGATTGGGAATTAAATCGCTACGCTGATGCGTATTAGCGGCGTTTGGTGTTCTTCGATTTTTTGCGACTTACATTCCAATGTCGCAATGTGGAAATCTCCTGCTTGATTCGACGTGTTTGATTTTCAGATCGTATGAAGTCATTTCATATTGCAGTATGTGTCTGCTAAGTCATTGATTTTTATTGAGAAAATTTATGTCTTATATAAGACATAAGATTGGACTTCTGTCTTATATAAGACTTAGAATTCACTCATCGACAGCGTCATGGCTGCCGAATCATTCAATCAACCTAGGAGTGTTCACATGCCGCAATCCATCAAAGAACAATTGAGCCGCGAACAGCAAATCGCAGCCCTGGAAAAAGACTGGGCGACCAATCCCCGCTGGAAGGGTGTCAAGCGCGGTTACTCCGCTGCAGACGTGGTTCGCTTGCGTGGCAGCGTGCAGCCTGAATACACCTTGGCTCAGCGCGGTGCCGAAAAATTGTGGGAAAAAGTCAACGGTGGCGCCAAGAAGGGCTACGTGAATGCTTTTGGTGCCATCTCTGCTGGTCAAGCGATGCAGCAAGCCAAAGCTGGCTTGGAAGCCGTGTACCTGTCTGGTTGGCAAGTGGCTGCTGACGGCAACACATCCGAGACGATGTACCCCGACCAGTCCTTGTACGCCTACGACTCGGTGCCGACCATGGTGCGTCGCATCAACAACACCTTTAAGCGCGCTGACGAAATCCAATGGGGTCGCGGTATCAACCCCGGCGACAAAGAGTTCATCGACTTCTTCTTGCCGATCGTGGCGGATGCTGAAGCCGGCTTTGGCGGCGTGTTGAACGCTTTTGAGCTGATGAAGAACATGATTGCATCGGGTGCAGCCGGTGTGCACTTCGAAGATCAATTGGCGGCTGTGAAGAAGTGCGGTCACATGGGTGGCAAGGTTCTGGTGCCTACCCGCGAAGCGATCGAGAAGCTGATCGCAGCGCGTTTTGCTGCAGACACCATGGGCGTGCCCACCATCATTCTGGCGCGTACAGACGCTGAAGCAGCCAACCTGATCACCAGCGATTACGACGAAAACGACAAGCCGTTCATCACCGGTGAGCGTACGCAAGAAGGCTTCTACCGCGTCAAGAACGGCTTGGAACAGTCCATCAGCCGTGGCGTCGCCTACGCGCCGTATGCGGATCTCGTGTGGTGCGAAACCGGCGTGCCTGACATCGGCTTTGCCCGTGAATTTGCACAAGCGGTCCATGCGGCATGCCCCGGCAAGTTGCTGTCTTACAACTGCTCGCCTTCTTTCAACTGGAAGAAGAACCTCAGCGACAGCCAGATCGCGTCCTTCCAGGAAGACCTGTCTGCACTGGGTTA
>JAIXVK010000501.1 GCA_027483085.1 Comamonadaceae bacterium
AACAGCGTGGCCAACACCACACCCAGCACGCCCAAAGGCACCACCAGAATCACCGACAAGGGGATCGACCAGCTCTCATACAAAGCAGCCAGGCACAAGAACACCGCCAGGATGGCAAATGCATACAGGATGGTGGCTTGCGATCCGGCCAGCTTTTCCTCGCGGGACTGGCCGGTCCACTCGTAGCCAAAGCCTGCGGGCAACTGGCTGGCGAGCTTTTCCATCTCGGCCATGGCGTCACCGGTGCTGTAGCCGGGGGCTGCACTGCCGCTGATGCGCATGGCCGAGTAGCCGTTGTAGCGCACGGTTTGCATCGCGCCGTTGACCCAGCGGGTAGTCGCAAATGCCGACAAAGGCACTGCTTTACCGCTGGTGTTGATGACGTTGAATTTCAAGACATCTTCAGGCTGCATGCGCGATGTTGCGTCTGCCTGCACCACCACCCGCTGCAGGCGGCCTGCGTTCGGGAAGTCGTTCACATAGCTGGAGCCCAGCGCAGTCGAGATGGTGCTGTTGATGGCGCTGAAGCTCACGCCCAAGGCGCTGGCTTTGTCGCGGTCCACGTCAATTTGCAACTGGGGCGCGTCTTCCAGGCCGTCGGGGCGGACCTGGGTCAGCACCTTGCTCTTGGAGGCCATGCCCAGCATCTGGTTGCGTGCGGCGAGCAGGGCTTCGCGGCCCTTGCCGGCGCGGTCTTGCAAGCGGAAGGTAAAGCCCGATGCATTGCCCAGCTCAGGAATGGGGGGCGGACTCAAGGGGAAGATGAACGCATCGCGAATACCCATCAGCGCGCCGAATGCGCGGCCGGCCAGCGCCTGTGCCGATTGGCCGGGGCCTTGGCGCTCGGACCAGTCTTTCAAGGTCACAAAGCCCAGCGCCGCATTCTGGCCTTGGCCGGAGAAGCTAAAGCCAATCACGCCCACCATGCTCTCCACCTCGGGTTGTTTGAGCATGAAGCCTTCGACCTGTTCCATCACCTTCGTGGTGCGCTCCTGGGTGGCACCCGGGGGCAATTGCACGTTCACGATCACGTTACCCTGGTCTTCTGCAGGCAGAAACGACGTGGGCAAACGCATGTACACCACCGCGACGGCGCCGATGATGGCGGCGTAAATCACCAGGTAGCGGCCTGCTTTTTTCAGCATGCGCTGCACCACGCTCTCGTAGCCCTTGGCCGTGCTGGTGAAGCGGCGGTTAAACCAGCCGAAGAAGCCGGTGCTGGCGTGTGCATGGCCGGCCACCACGGGCTTGAGCAAGGTAGCGCAGAGTGCCGGCGTGAGCGACAGGGCCAGGAAGGCCGAGAACGCGATCGACGCCACCATCACCGTCGAAAACTGGCGGTAAATATTGCCCACCGAGCCCGAGAAAAACGCCAAGGGCACAAACACCGCAATCAGCACCAACGTCACGCCGATGATGGCGCCCGAGATCTGGCCCATGGCTTTTAAGGTGGCTTGCAGCGGCGGCAGCCCTTCTTCGCTCATGATGCGCTCGACGTTTTCCACCACCACGATGGCGTCGTCCACCACGATACCAATCACCAGCACCATGCCGAACATGGTCAGCACGTTGATCGACATGCCCAGCGCCAACAGCGTGCCAAAGGTACCCAGCAACGCGATAGGCACCACGATGGTCGGAATCACGGTGTAGCGCCAGTTCTGCAAGAACAGGAACATCACCAGGAACACCAGCACCACGGCCTCAACCAGGGTCTGCGCTACTTGTTTGATGGAGATGTTGACAAAGCGCGAGCTGTCGTACGGCACGCTCCACTTCATGCCCTGCGGGAAAAACGCCTGCAGTTCGGTCATGCGGTCGCGCACCGCTTTGGCAGCCGCCATGGCGTTGCCGCTGGGGGACAGTTGCACCCCCATACCAATGGCGGGCTTGCCATTCAGGCGGGCCGATGTGCCGTAGGACTGTGCGCCCAGCTCAATGCGGGCCACGTCTTTGAGGCGGACGGCGGAGCCATCCGCATTCGCACGCAAGCTGATGTTGCCGAACTGCGCCACGCTACCCAGCTGACCGCTCACCATCACGGTGGCAGCAATGCCCTGGCCGGTGATGTTGGGCAAGTCGCCGATAGCGCCGGCAGACACCTGGGCGTTCTGCGCTGCAATGGCGGCGTTCACCTCGGTGGTCGAGATGTTGAACGAGGCCAGCTTGGCCGGGTCCAGCCAGATGCGCATGGCGCGCTCGGTACCGAACAGCTGCACCTGACCGATGCCGGGCAAGCGCTGCAGTTCGGGCACCACGTTGCGCGAGGCATAGTCGCCCAATTCAATGGTGCTGGTCTCCGGGTTGTCGCTGGCCAGCATGGTGAACAGCAAAAAGTTCGAGCGCGACTTGTCCACGCGCACACCCTGCTGGGTCACCGCAGCGGGCAGCCGGGGCGTGGCACGGGAGAGGCGGTTTTGCACTTCCACTTGCGCGAGGTCGGCATTTGTGCCGGTTTCAAACGTCAAGGTCAGGGTGCCGGAGCCGTTGGCTTGCGCCACCGATTCCATGTACACCAAGCCATTGGCGCCGTTCATTTCGCGCTCGATCACGCTCAGCACGCTGTCCTCCAGCGTCTGGGCCGATGCGCCGGGGTAGGCCACGTTGACCACAATGGCCGGCGGAGCCACGGGCGGGTATTGAGAAATCGGCAGCTGCGTGATCGCTACGCCACCCAAGACCATGATGAACAGGGCCAGCACCCATGCAAAGATGGGGCGATGGATAAAAAACTTTGCCATAAGGGCTTACCTTTTGCGGATTACTTGGCAGCGCCGGAGGCTGCCGGGGCCGGGGCGGCGGCTGGCGCCGCAAGAGGGGTAGGGGCAGCGGCGGCGCCGCCGTTCCATGGCACCGGCTTGACCGGTGCGCCGGGCACCATCATTTTCTGGAAGCCATCCACAATGACCTGGTCGCCTGCTTTCAGGCCGTCCAGAATCACCCACTGGTTGTCCTGGGCGTTGCCCACCTTGACCGGGCGCGGGCCGGGCTTGCCGTCCTCACCCACCACCAGCACGGTGTCGCCCTGGTTGGTGCGGGTCACGGCTTGCTGGGGCAGCAAGATGCCGGATGGCAGCTCAGCTTGCGACAGGCGCACACGCACATACTGGCCAGGCAAGAGCAGGCCATCGCCATTGGGCACTTCGGCGCGCAGGGTGATCTGGCCGCTGGTGGCGTCCACGCTCAGATCGCTGAACAACAGCTTGCCGGGCTTGGCCAACTCGCTGCCGTCTTCCAGCACGATGCGCACCGGTACCGAGCCATCGCCCGAGGCGCGCAACTGCTTGGAGGCAATCGCTTTGCGCAGGCGCAGCACATCGGTGCTGGACTGGGTGAAGTTCACATATACCGAGCCGGTTTGCTGGATGGTGGCCAGCGCGGTGGCGTCAGCAGCACCCACCAAGGCACCTTCGGTCACCGAGGACTGGCCGATACGGCCGGAAATCGGGGCGGTGATGGTGGCGTAGGCCAGGTTGATACGTGCGGTCTCTGCAGCGGCCTTGGCTACGCCCAGGTCGGCCTCAGCCTGGCGCTGGGTGGTTTGCAGGGTGGTGAAGT
The DNA here is from genome assembly GCA_027483085.1 of Comamonadaceae bacterium. Lineage (GTDB taxonomy): Bacteria > Pseudomonadota > Gammaproteobacteria > Burkholderiales > Burkholderiaceae_C > Allorhodoferax. Next base: position 3,559 of record JAIXVK010000501.1, read on the forward strand.
CTTGTTTGCTGATGGCGTTAGCTTCTACCAGGGCCTTGTTGCGCTCCACTTGTGCAGTGGCTTGGGCCAAAGTGGCCTGTGCTTTCACCACGGTGGCTTGGGCGCTTTCAAACGCGGCGCGGTAAGGGCCGGAGTCCAGCTGGTACAGCACCTGGCCGGCTTTGACCTCGCTGCCTTCGCGGAACATGCGTTGCAGCACCACACCGCTCACACGGGCGCGCACTTGGGCTACGCGCAATGCGTTCACCCGGCCGGGCAACTCGGATTGCAGTGCAACCGATTGGGGCGCAACAGTGATCACACCCACCTGCGCGGGCGGCATGCCGCCCGGCCCGCCGGGGCCGCCCCCGGGAGCGCCGTCTTTGGCACCGCATGCGGCTAAAGCCACTGCCACTGGAATTGCCAGTAGGGCAAAGCGGCCGATAGAGGAAGAGCGCGTAGCGCCCGGAGACTGACGGAACAGCGACATACAAAAATCCCTTGTGTCAAAGGTGGGTGAAGGCAATCGGGGAATGGATTGCGGGACAGTTTGATCTAGGGCAAACCCTCGTGAAACAGACGAGCAAACTGCTGCAATACCGGTTAGTATACATACATCCATGAATGTATGTTTGTAAAAAACTACAATCTCCACCGTTTCCACAAAGTTAACCATGGTCCGCCGCACCAAAGAAGAAGCCCAAGCCACCCGCGAACTGATCCTCGACGCTGCTGAACGCGTGTTTCACCAGCGCGGCGTTTCGCGCACTTCCCTGCAGGAGGTGGCGAAAGAAGCCGGCCTGACGCGTGGCGCCATCTACTGGCATTTCGAGAATAAAGGCGAGCTGTTTCAAGCCATGATGGAGCGGGTTACTCTGCCCATGATGGCCCGCATGTCGGCGGTTTCACCCGAGGACGACCGCTTCCCGCTGGAAAAAATCCGCCGCAACACGGTGGAGGCATTCCGCCAGTTAGTGCACGAGCCGCAAGTGCGCCGCGTCTTCGAAATTGCCATGCAAAAAGTCGAATACGTGGACGAAATGCAGGAAATGCAAACCCGCAAGATCAGGGGCCGCAATGAGTGCATGGATGACATGAGCTTACTGTTGACCAAAGCGCGGGCGAATGGCCAGATCCGGGCGGATGTAGACGTGAGCAGGGCCGTCATCGGGTTGTTTGCCTTGATTGGCGGTATCCAATACAACTGGCTGCTCGACCCTGAGTCCTTCGACTTGGAGGTACTGGGCATCGCCTCGATCGACACCTACCTGCAGGGCCTCAAGTAGATCGCGAATCTTTGATTTGCTGCAAAAAATATAGCTATCCGCGCAGTATCTGCGTGGGCTAGCACCCGATTCTCTTCATGTTTTATACCTTGGTCGCAGCGGCACACAGCGAACTCACGATCAAAAAGAGCCGTTTCATCGGTTGTGTGCAACCCGTGGCCGACCGCGCGACTGCGCAAAAGGTGGTGGCCGGCTTGTGGGTCGAGCACCCTACGGCCACCCATGTGTGTTGGGCGCTGATGGCCGGTGGCCACTCGGCAGCGGTGGATGACGGCGAGCCCAGCGGCACCGCCGGTCGCCCCATGCTCGATGTGCTGCGCCACCATGACCTGGAGGGAGTGCTGGCTACTGTGGTGCGGTATTACGGCGGGGTGAATCTGGGGGCGGGTGGGTTGGTGCGCGCCTACACCGATGCGGTAGCGCAAGCGCTGCTTAAGGCTGACAAAGTGCCGATCGTGAAACAACACGCCTTGCTGTGTGCCTTGCCTTACCCCCTGGAGGGGCGGGTGCGCCGGGAGTTGGAGGCCGCTGGTGCAGTACTCGGCGCAGTGCAGCACAACGTGCGAGTGACCATGGCGTTCACAGTACCCACAGATGCGGTGTCGGGCTTGATGACCCGCCTGAACGAAGCAGGTGGCGGGCAACTGGAGTGGCTGGACGCGACCGAAGCGCCCGTCACTGCCTGAAGCCCCGCCTTTAGCCGCTCAATCAGCCGGCCATCACGGCGCCCACGAGGGTCGCCGCCAGCAAGCCCATGATAGGGAAAAAGCCCATCACAAAACCCAGTGTGCGGCTCTTGGGGTCGCTGGCATACGCCTTCAGGTAAACAAAGCGCCCGACGATATACGCCACACCTGCGCCTGCACTCCACAGTGGTGACCAGAACTGGGCACTCAGGTACATGGCTGGCAGCAGGGTCACCATTTGCTCCAGCGAGTTCATGTGCACCCGGTACAGGCGCTCAAACATCGGGTGCCCGGTGACTGCGGGTGCGTGTACCTCGTAGCGGCC
>JAIXVK010000663.1 GCA_027483085.1 Comamonadaceae bacterium
AGGTGCTCTGGAGGGGGCAACACGGTGATGTCCTTGATGCGTTCGTCGTCGGTTTTACTGGTGCGGTCGGCGGGCTGGGCTTGTCCGTACCACTCACCGGTTGCAGAGGCTTTAGCGTTCATGTCAGGTCTCCAGAGTCCAAGTTACAAATAAAACAGGTTGAAAAAGGCATAAAAAAACCGCCGGGGGTGCCGGCGGTTTTTGGGAAGATTCAGGACGTTTCTTTTGGGTACGTTCAGATCTCTCGACCGCCGGATGCGCGTGAGAACCAAAAGTAGCTAAAGAAGAAACGTGCGGAATGCATGGGGTTCAATGTAGCACAGGTTTCTGACAGCGGCTTACGCTTGCCACTAGGCAGTTCCACCTACGGTCAAACCGTCGATGCGCAGCGTAGGCTGGCCCACACCCACCGGCACGCTCTGGCCCTCTTTGCCGCAGGTGCCCACGCCGGGGTCCAGCTTCATGTCGTTACCAATCATGGAGACGCGCTTCAGGCACTCGGGGCCGCTGCCCACCAGCGTGGCGCCTTTGACGGGGTATTGGATCTTGCCGTTTTCCACCCAATAGGCTTCGCTGGCAGAGAACACAAATTTGCCGCTGGTGATGTCGACCTGGCCGCCACCGAAGTTGGGGGCGTACAAACCCTTTTTGATGCTGGCGATAATTTCTTCCGGCGCCTTGTCGCCGCCCAGCATGTAGGTGTTGGTCATGCGGGGCATGAGCAAGTGGGCGTAGCTCTCGCGGCGGCCGTTGCCGGTGGGCTTCACGCCCATCAGGCGGGCGTTCATGCTGTCCTGGATGTAGCCCTTCAAGATGCCGTCTTCAATCAGCACATTGCGCTGGCTGGGGTTGCCTTCGTCATCCACATTGAGCGAGCCGCGGCGATCGGCAATGGTGCCGTCGTCCAGCACCGTCACGCCCTTGGCCGCCACGCGCTGGCCGATGCGGCCGCTGAAGGCACTGCTGCCCTTGCGGTTGAAGTCGCCTTCCAGCCCGTGGCCGATGGCTTCGTGCAACAGAATGCCGGGCCAGCCGGCGCCCAACACCACGGTCATCTCGCCGGCAGGTGCGGGGCGGGCATCGAGGTTAGTGAGTGCTGCGTGCACCGCTTGATCCACATAGTCTTCAATCTGCGCATCGGTGAAATACGCCAGCCCGAAACGGCCACCGCCACCACTAGAGCCCACCTCGCGGCGACCCTTTTGCTCGGCAATCACCGTCACGCTCAAGCGCACCAGCGGGCGCACATCGGCGGCCAGCGTGCCGTCCGCGCGGGCGACCATCACCACGTCGTATTCGGCAGCCAGGCCGGCCATCACCTGGATGATGCGCGGGTCTTTGGCGCGGGCCAGCTTCTCCACCTTGCCCAACAGCTCCACTTTGGCGGTGCTATCCAGGGTGGCAATCGGGTCCAGGCCGGCGTACAGCTTGCGGCCGCCTGCTATCTTTGGGGTAGCCGTCTTCACACGTTTTGTCTGGGCTGCAGCCGAAATGGTGCGCACGGTGCGGGCGGCATCCAGCAGCGAAGCTTCAGAAATATCGTCGGAATACGCAAAGGCTGTTTTCTCGCCGCTCACCGCGCGAACGCCCACACCCTGGTCAATGCTGAAGGAACCGGTTTTGACGATGCCCTCTTCCAGGCTCCAGCCCTCGGAACGGGTGTACTGGAAGTACAGGTCTGCCTCGTCCACCTGGTGCGCCTTGATTTCGTTCAGCGCGCGGGTGAGATGGCTCTCATCCAGCCCGAAGGGCGTCAGCAACAGGGATTTGGCAGTGGCCAAGCGTTCGATGGTGGGTTCGCGGGAGATCATGCGGCCATTTTAGGCCTCTGCACGGCTGACGCAGTGGCTGTGTCGCCAGAGTCGGGGCCTGCCACAGGGGTATGGCCGCTCAGCGCTTTAAAAATTCCAGCAACGCCGCGTCGTCCATCCCGGCCAGGCCTGCCCGCACCGCTTGGGCAAACACCGCGCTGGCCGCTTCGCCCAAAGGCCCCGCAAAACCGACGGCCTGTGCCGCATCCAGAGCCAAACGGGTATCTTTGGCCAGCAAGGTCATGTGGGCGCGCGGCGCGAGATCTCCGGCCACGGCACGGCGCATACGGTCAGTACCGATCCAGCTCTGGCCACTGCTCTGGGCAATCACGTCCAGCGTGCGGCTGGCATCCAACCCCAAGCGGTCGGCCAACGCCATCGCCTCTGCGGCCCCCACCAAGTTGATACCCGCCAGCAGGTTGTTGACCAGTTTGGTGCGCGCGCCGTCGCCGGGCCGATCGCTGATATCAAACACCTTGCTGGACAAGGCCTCCAGCAAGGGGCGACATAGCGACCGCGCCGCTCCGGGCCCGGCCACCATGAGGCTCATGCTGCCGTCCAGCGCACGCGCAGGGCCGCCGGACATCGGGGCATCCAGGGTCCAGACCCCTTGGGCGAGTAGCTGCGTGGCAATCGACTCCACATCGTGCGGGGCAATGGTTGGGCACAGCACGACCACATGGCCTGCGGGCAGGTGCCGGGCCAGTCCCTCGGTGCCAAACAGCACGTCGCGGACTTGGGCCGCATCGACCACACAAAGAATAGTTGCTATGCTTTTGGAAGCAGCCTGCGCAATATCTTCGGGCGCTAGAGCACCAAAAGGCAATAAAGCCTCTACTTTGGCCCGGTCCAGATCATGGATGGCCGGGGCCCACCCCAGCTGGGCCAGGCGCTGCGCCATGGCCCCGCCCATGTTGCCCACCCCGATCAACGTGACCGCGAACCCCGCCACCTTAGCTTTGCACCAAGCGCTTGGAGTTGGCAATCGACATCAAAATACCCAGCGCCAGCCCCAGTGTCACCATGGCGGTGCCGCCGTAGCTGATGAACGGCAAAGGCACGCCCACCACCGGCAGGATGCCGCTCACCATGCCCATGTTCACAAAGGCGTAGGTAAAA
>JAIXVK010000197.1 GCA_027483085.1 Comamonadaceae bacterium
CGGGGGTAAGAGGGTCAATATAGGCTTTGAGTTCTTCGTTGACGATGATGTCCATACCGGGTGTGCCCACGCAAAAGGGCTGGATTGTAGGTGCTGGAACTCCTTAGGCCTTGGCTGCGAAGTGGTCGAGGTATTGCATGAAGGCCGTAGCCAATGGGGAGAGTCGCTTGCCCCGGAGGTGCACGGTGTACCAGTTGGACTCCACAGGAAACCCCTCCACCCCCAGCACAGTAAGGCCTTGGCCTGCAAGGTCAGGGCCTAGCGCATGCTGGGACACCACTGACAAGCCTAGCCCGCCAGCAACGGCCTGTTTCAGCGCCTCGTTACTGCCCATTTCAAGGCGCAACCGTGGCACAAAGTGGTGCTTCGCAAAGTGAGCATCCGTGGTGAGCCGCGTTCCTGAGCCTTTTTCCCGCAGAACAAAGCGCTCTGCGTGGAGGTCTGCCAGCATGACACGAGTTCGTCCTGCCAAGGCATGACCTACGGGCGCTATGAGCACCAAGGGGTTGGGCAGGAAGGCGTGGATCACCGCATCAATATCCACTGGGGGTTTGGACATGATGTAGAGGTCGTCCACGTTGTCGCGCAAGCGCTGCACCACGCCATCGCGGTTGAGTACCTCGAGCGAGATCTCCACATCAGGGTGCATACGGCAGAAATCGCCTAACAAGCGTGGCGTGAAATACTTGGCAGTGCTGACAACGGAGAGGCGTAATCGACCTGCCGTAAGACCCTTCTGGGCAGCGATGGCTTGTTTGAAGCGATCCCACTCGTCCAGAAGGTTCTTGGCCGTGTTTTCGAGTTCACGGCCAGCGTCTGTGAGCTGCAGCTTTTTGCCCGTGACTTCATAGAGTGGCAAACCCACAATCTCCGCCATCTCTTTGAGTTGCATTGAAACAGTGGGTTGGGTGACATGCATAGCCCGCGCGGCTTCGGTGATGCTGCAATGCTCGGCCAGGGCCAGAAAGGTCTTGAGTTGGCGGAATGTTATGTTCATAGTTTTTAGCCTATGTTCAGTTCGATTATTTTTGATTTTGCCTTATGCATGCTTGTTCGTACCATCGCAGATCTCTTTCTGTAGGTGTGCGATGCAAGCTTTACTCGATCCGGCCATTTTGTTTTTTTTGCTAGGTTTGACCGCTGGATTTCTGAAGTCGAATCTTGAGATTCCTCCCCAAGTGTCCCGCTTCCTTGCGCTCTATTTGCTGATGGCACTCGGCTTGAAGGGGGGGTTTGCACTTTCTCAGTCGGGTTTTGGCAGCGAGGTGGGGTTGGCGCTGGGGTTGGCCCTGCTCTTGGCGGTGATCATTCCGGCACTGAGCTTCTTGCTCATGCGTAGGCTCATAGCGCCGTTTGATGCGGCTGCTGTAGCCGCCACCTACGGCTCCGTCAGTGCGGTGACCTTCATTACCGCGATCCAGTATCTGGAGGGTCGCAACCTTGCCTTTGGTGGCCACATGGCTGCCGCGATGGCGCTGATGGAGTCCCCTGCGATCATTTTTGCGATTGCACTGGCAAGCAAGATGCGGAGCAAGCTTGCCGTCCAGCCCGGGCCTCAGGCAGTCGCACCTATGGGCTTCAAAGGGGTGCTTCATGATTCGTTAACGGACGGCGCTCAATTTCTGCTCCTGGGCTCAATCGCAATTGGATTGTTGACAGGTCAAGAAGGCAAGCTGGCCATGGAGCCCTTCACCGGAAATCTGTTCAAGGGAATGCTCGCGTTTTTCTTGCTGGACATGGGCGTTAGCGCGGCCAAGAACTTGCCCAAGTTGAGGGGGCAGACGCCGTGGATCTACGTATACGCTCTGAGCGCACCACTGGTCCATGCCGCGTTGGCGCTATTGCTGGGGTTTGGTTTGGGAATCAAGGCCGGAGATTTGGCCCTTCTGATGGTGCTCGCGGCGAGTGCGTCTTATATTGCCGTGCCTGCGGTACTTAAACATTCCATGCCAGAAGCAAATTCAGCCTTGTACCTAGGCATGTCATTGGGGATTACGCTGCCGCTCAACCTCGTGATCGGAATCCCGCTGTACGTCTACGTAGCCTTCCGAGTCGCTGGCGCGTAAACCTAGCCCCGCTTCCAATGGCTATCAGGATAGGGCAGCAGCGCTTTTGCAGCTTCAATGCGTTCGCCCATAGGGAGCGACGTATTGTTCATGGCGGCCCAAAGAAATTCGGCAGGTCCTCGCCATTCTGATAGCGGGCCCACTCCGTTTTGGCGGTCTGACCCATCAGAACGCTCTGCCATATAGGGTGCCGCATCTTTTCGACTTAAGGCTTTCGTAGCGTCCAGTTGCTCGAGTATGAAGTCCATCTGCGCCCGAGTCATGGGCGACAGCCGGGAAAGAATTTCGGCTTGTTGGTCTCGCACCGGGGGAACATCGACCCAGGGCTCATCGCCGAAAACTGCAGCTAAATCCCGCGTTACAAAAGCGGACCAATGGTCTGTTCCCGACATGCAGGCGGGCACTGCGGTAAACAGTCTATTACCATGCTCGCTCAGAGGCTTAGATCTCGGATACCAAGAGACCCGGTCTTGGGGCAGTTCGTCCAGAGATCGTTCCCGCAACGCCTTCAGAAAGCGTTCGCACGTACTACTTGAAGCAGGTTGGGATAACGAAAACCAAATCTGAATGCCATCGCGACCATTAACGGCGATAGCTGGGGCCGGCATGCCCCATTCACTGACGAAGGCGTGCCATAAGACCGCCAGAGATGACCATTCGCTCGGCTTACTCAGTTGCAGAATAAGAACTCTGGAATCATCTTGACTGACTTCCTTTGGCTCCGAACAGGCCTGCAAGCCATAGAGGCGCTCAAGCTCACCAGAAAGCCGGTCTTGAACCACTCGGAGAGCAGGGGGAATCATCAGAAGCCTTGCCCAAGGACAAGCCTGAGCTTGCGCATGTTATTGCTTAGCTTCTTGCTCAGCCAGCTCTTTACAGGAAGGTGCACAAACGGTATGTGACTTCCCGATCAACTTACGTGTTTTAAGGAACTGACGTGAACGATGCTTTCCACATAGAAAACAAGACATAGTTGCGGCCCCGAGATAAGAAGACTCAAGGAACGGTGAGCCTCCTGCTTTGGACTTGTAATTCAGACCATCATTCACGATGGTGTCTTTGGTCGGTGATTTGGCCATCTAACTTCTCAAAATCAAGCTATTCACGCTTGTGGTGGGGATACTGCGTAAGCGAACGGAGTACTGGTCGAGGGGCAAGAACGAGCTCTTCCCCCTCGAACGGCCCAAAATTGTGCCATAAACAAAAAAGGCCCACCGAAGTGAGCCTTTTTTGCCGTGGTGTACCACGTGTCTATTGGTTGCGGAGGCTAGATTTGAACTAACGACCTTTGGGTTATGAGCCCAACGAGCTACCAGGCTGCTCCACTCCGCGTCAAGACTTTAATTATAACCCATTAAACCTTGGTTTCTTCAGAAGTTGCAGAAACTTCTTCAGAACGTTCAACTAATTCGACCAAAGCCATAGGCGCATTGTCACCCACGCGGAAACCCATCTTCAAGATGCGTGTGTAACCACCAGGACGAGCCTTGAAACGCGGGCCAAGCACGTCAAACAGCTTGGTCACGCTATCGCGGTCGCGCAAACGGTCAAATGCCAAGCGGCGATTTGCAACGGTTGCTTCTTTAGCCAAAGTGATCATAGGCTCCACCACGCGGCGTAGCTCTTTGGCCTTAGGCACTGTAGTTTTGATGGCCTCGTGCTGAATGAGCGAGTTCATCATGTTGCGCAACATCGCCAAACGATGTGAGCTAGTGCGATTCAATTTACGTAAACCGTGTCCGTGACGCATTTTAATTTCCTTCAGTTATTTAACAGACAGCCGTATCAGGTACTGTCCGATGCACGGAACCCTTCGCAGGGTTCAATTTATTAACGCTTCTCGAGGGAAGCTGGAGGCCAGCTTTCCAACTTCATTCCCAGAGTCAAACCACGGGAAGCCAAAACTTCCTTGATCTCATTCAGGGACTTACGACCCAAGTTTGGCGTTTTGAGCAACTCGTTTTCGGTTCGCTGAATCAGGTCACCGATGTAGTAAATGTTCTCGGCCTTCAAGCAGTTCGCAGAGCGGACTGTGAGTTCCAATTCATCCACTGGGCGCAACAAGATTGGATCGAATTGCGTATTGCCGCGAGGAACTGGAGCAGTAAACGCATCCAATTCGCTGCCTTCCAGCTGGGCAAACACTGCCAATTGCTCGACCAAGATTTTAGCGGAAGCGCGAACTGCGTCTTCAGCGGTCACTGCGCCGTTGGTCTCAATCTCGACCACGAGTTTGTCCAAGTCAGTGCGTTGCTCTACGCGAGCGCTCTCGACTGTGTAGCTTACGCGACGAACCGGAGAAAAAGACGCATCCAACACAATACGGCCAATGGACTTGCTTGGCTCGTCAGCATAGCGACGCATGCTTCCCGGAACGTATCCGCGGCCTTTTTCAACCTTGATTTGCATGTCGAGCTTGCCACCATGTGACAGGTTCGCAATGACGTGCTCAGGATTGATAATTTCTACATCATGTGGAGTCTGGATGTCAGCGGCAGTGACTACACCTTCGCTGTCCTTACGCAAACTCAATGTGACTTCTTCGCGGTTGTGCAACTTAAAGACAACGCCTTTGAGGTTCAACAAAATGTTAACAACATCTTCTTGAACACCATCAATCGAAGAGTACTCATGCAACACGCCTGCGATTGTCACCTCTGTCGCAGCAAAGCCTGGCATAGACGACAACAGAACACGACGCAGCGCGTTGCCGAGTGTGTGTCCGTAACCGCGCTCGAAAGGCTCCAAGGCCACCTTCGCGCGATTCAATCCAAGCTGTTCAACGCTGATCGACTTTGGCTTCAACAAATTGTTTTGCATGCAAACTTCCTCTCAATACCCCCGATTCGTTACATCGGTAAGGCTGGTGAAGTACCTTCGCCACGGTGCCCCGTAGCAAAGGAACGATTACAAAAACCCGAAAATATTAGCGGGAATACAATTCAACGATCAGCGATTCGTTGATGTCAGCACCGAACTGGTCACGGTCAGGAACAGTTTTAAATGTGCCTTCAGCCTTCTCAACATTCACTTCCACCCATGCTGGCAAACCAACTTGCTGGGCCAATTGGAGAGCTTCAACGATACGGTTTTGCTTTTTGGACTTATCGCGAACAGCAATAACGTCACCAGCCTTTACCATATAGGAAGGGATGTTCACAGGCGCGCCGTTCACGGTCATCGCTTTGTGAGACACC
>JAIXVK010000010.1 GCA_027483085.1 Comamonadaceae bacterium
ACGCCGAGGTCTATCAACAGGATGGCACAAGCCATCACCATCAGGATAATTTCTGGATAGACCGTGATCCAACTGATTGTGTCAATCATCATTCTTCTCTCAATTCAGTTTGATCAGTTCAACTTGGAAATAGCGACGTGCTTCAACAGCTCAGCAACGGAGACATCCATCACGTCGGTAAACGGCTTGGGGTACAAGCCCATGGCCAAGACCGCAATCGCCAACAGAGCGAGCATCAAAAACTCACGCGCATTGATATCAGTCAATCCCTTGACATCATCATTCACCACAGGGCCCAAGTAGACGCGCTTGAACATCCACAAAGTGTAGGCTGCGCCAAAAATCAGAGCGCTTGCAGATGCGAAGCCAACCCAGAAGTTGAACTTCACGGCACCCAAGATAACCATCCATTCGCCGACGAATCCGGCCGTTCCCGGAAGACCACAGTTGGCCATCGCGAAAAACAAACCGAACGCTGCAAATTTCGGCATGGTGTTCACCACACCGCCATAGCTGGAGATCTCACGCGAGTGGACTCGGTCGTACAGAACCCCAATCGACAAGAACATGGCGCCAGAAACGAAGCCGTGGGCAATCATTTGGACCAAGCCACCCGATACACCCAAATCGTTAAAGATGAAGAAACCCAAGGTTACAAACCCCATGTGGGCAACGGACGAGTAAGCCACCAGCTTTTTCATGTCCTGCTGAACCATAGCGACCAAGCCCACATAGACCACAGCCACCAAGGACAGACCCACCATCAAGCTACCCCATGTGTGCGCAGCATCTGGGGCAATAGGCATGGAGAAGCGCAGGAAACCGTAGGCGCCCAATTTGAGCATGATGGCCGCCAACACAGCAGAGCCACCAGTAGGCGCTTCGACGTGCACATCAGGAAGCCATGTATGCACAGGCCACATAGGCACCTTCACAGCAAAGGCCGCAAAGAACGCAAAGAACAACAGAGTCTGCGCTGTTTCACCCAAGGGCAGCGCATGCCATTTGGCCAAGTCGAAACTACCGCCGGATTGGGTGTAGAGATAGATCAACGCAACCAGCATCAGCAGCGAACCGAGCAGGGTGTACAAGAAAAACTTGAATGCGGCGTAGATCTTGTTCGGTCCACCCCAGATGCCGATGATGAGATACATCGGGATCAAAGTTGCCTCGAAGAACACATAGAACAGCATGCCGTCCAATGCGGAGAACACGCCGATCATGAGGCCACTCAGGATCAAGAACGCACCCATGTACTGATTGACGCGTTCAGTAATCACTTCCCAACCGGCAATCACCACGATCACCGTGATAAACGCGGTCAATGGCACGAACCAGAACGAAATTCCGTCCAAACCGAGGTGGTAATTGACATTAAAACGCTCGATCCAGGGGAGGTTCTCAACGAACTGCATGGCAGCAGTCGTGTTGTCAAACTGGCTGTACAGAGGAAGCGTCAACAAAAAGCTGCAAAGTGCACCAATCAGTGCAACCCACCGCACTGCAGTGGCCTGCTCATCTCGTCCGAATGCAAGAAGAACAACGCCGAAAGCGATGGGCACCCAGATAGAAAGGCTCAACAAACCCATATTATTTTTCTCCTACTTGAGCCAAACGAAATAAGTCATCAGCACAAAAATCCCGAGGATCATGACCAATGCGTAGTGGTAGAGATAGCCCGACTGTGCTTTGCGCACAAATCCAGAGAGCAAGCCCACCAACTTCCAGGAACCGTTGACCACAGCACCATCAATGATGGCTTGGTCGCCGACCTTCCATAAACCAGTTCCCAAGAGTCGCGCACCACGTGCCAATACGTTCTCGTTGAACCAGTCCAAGTAGTACTTGTTTTCGAGCAAGGTGTAGATTGGCTGGGCAACCCGCTTGATGGCAGCGGGTATCGCCGGGAACAACATGTAGAACACATAGGAAGACACCACCCCTGCCACCGCGAGCCACAGAGGCAACGTCGACAAAGAATGAGACGCCATTGCAGCGGCACCGTGGAACTTGGAGGAAATCTCCTCCATCGCTGGGTGCAAGGTGTGATTGACGTAGATCACATCCTTGAAGAAGTCACCGTGGAGCATAGGCCCGATCGTGAAATACCCAATCAGTACGGACGGGATCGCCAACAAAACCAAGGGCACCCAGACCACCCACGGGGACTCATGGGGAACCGCATCGTGATGATGGTCGCCATGGCCATGGTGGTCATGGTGCGCATCAGGGTTTTGGTCAAAGCGCTCTTTTCCATGAAATACCAAGAAGTACATACGGAAAGAGTAGAAAGCAGTGACGAACACGCCTGCAAGCACCGCGAAATTAGCAAAGCCGGACGCGGGCAGGTTACTGGCGTGAACTGCCTCGATGATGCTGTCCTTCGAGTAAAAGCCAGAAAACAAGGGGGTGCCGATCAGGGCCAACGAACCAAGCAGCGAGGTAATCCAGGTAATCGGCATGTACTTGCGCAAACCGCCCATCCAACGAATGTCCTGGTTGTGATGGACCCCCATGATGACCGAGCCCGCACCAAGGAACAACAGTGCCTTGAAGAATGCGTGGGTCATCAAATGGAAGACTGCTACTGAATATGCAGACACGCCCAAGGCGACCGTCATATAGCCGAGCTGAGACAGAGTGGAATAAGCGACTACCCGCTTGATGTCATTCTGAATAATGCCCAAGAAGCCCATGAACAGCGCAGTAATCGAACCCACCACAAGAATCAAATTCAAAGCGGTGTCACTCAGCTCAAACAATGGCGACATACGCGAGACCATGAAGATACCTGCAGTCACCATAGTTGCAGCATGAATCAACGCAGAGATGGGAGTTGGGCCTTCCATAGAGTCGGGCAACCAAACGTGCAAAGGGAATTGCGCGGACTTGCCCATGGCACCGATAAACAAACAGATGCAAATAACCGTGACCAACATCCAGTCAGTACCGGG
>JAIXVK010000095.1 GCA_027483085.1 Comamonadaceae bacterium
AGATCTCCATACGCCTGCACTACCGGCTTGAGGCGGATTGGCACCGCGTGGAGGCCCAGCAGTGGAATGAGCGTGGATTCTGCTTTTTCCACACCCATGCGCTGAAGGCCAATTCAGTTGCCTTCAAACGCAGTTTGCAGCACTTCGAGGGTGAGATCGTCTGGACACGCACTTGCCAGGACGAGGCACTGGTGACCGAGATGTTGCTCAATGAAGCGATCCACCGGCAGGCAGACCGTGTGTCTGCCCAAGCTGAGATGCAGCAGCGCCTGCTGCGGCTGATGCGTGTGCAAGGCATGGTGGAAGCCAAGCAGCGGGTACTCGATTCTTTGGGCGGGATGCCCGATGCTGCCAAATGGCAGCATCAGATCCAGCAGCGCATGCAAGAAGCACTGTTTCAATCCGGCGTGCGTGTGGCCTCACCGGTGTGGTCTGCGGTGGTGGTCGATGCGCTGGCTTTGGGCGGTGTGGTGCAGGATCTGGAGCGCTGGTCTGGCACCTTGGGTGGCAATTGAGTTGCTTTCAATCAGCTCCATCGTTCAGTGACGGCGCTACGAATGCTCTATCGCTAATGGCGGCCGATGAGGGAAAGTGGACGGTTCGTTCAATCCACAGTTTGAACCGGATGGATTCACTCGACTGAGCCTTGGATAGCCAATGGAGCAAGGCATCGGCACGAATATGCATGCTCTTGCCATCCGGGCCTGAACTGGTGCGTTCCGGCTCAATGCGTCCCAGAGTGGCGTCTTTGGGCAGGTGTCGCAATACACGGCGAATGTCTTTAACCCTGAGCCACCGGTGTCCGTCCTCGTCCTCCTTTATGGAGATCGAGATGCTTTTGTACGCGTAGTGCCGCCCTTGAACACTCGCATAGGCATGCGCCCGCATGGCCCTGTAGCCCCCGGTAAACCCGTCGATCAACACACGCGATACCAGCGCGCCCGCTAGCGGTGCGGCCAGCACAATGCCAAGAAGCCCGGCCAGGTACCCACCCACGATAAGGCTACCGATCGCGAGGGCAATACAGAGGGCCGCAGATTTCATCGTGTTGGCATGGAGCATTGATGAATTCTAGAGAAAGCGGTGGGAAATGCCCCGCGCCTAGACATCTGCGAAAATCAGTCCATGAACGCCACCAACACCACCGAATACACCCTGGCCCTTGGTTCACAAGCAAAAGTGGCATCCGCCCTCATGGCGCGTGCGCCATCCGCTATGAAAAACGTAGCGTTGCGCGCCTTGGCCCGCCTGCTGCGCGAGAACACTGCAGCCCTGCAGGTGGACAACGCCAAGGATATCGAGCGGGCTGTGGCCAACGGCCTGTCTGCTCCGATGGTGGATCGCCTTAAGCTCACCCCCAAAGTGCTCGAAACCTGTGCCGAGGGCTGCGAGCAGCTGGCTGCCATGGCCGATGTGATCGGCGAAATCATCGGCATGAAGCAGCAGCCCAGCGGTATCCGCGTGGGCCAGATGCGGGTGCCCATCGGCGTGTTCGGTATGATTTTCGAGAGCCGCCCGAATGTGACCATTGAGGCCGCCAGCCTCTCTATCAAGAGCGGCAACGCGTGCATCTTGCGAGGCGGCTCGGAGGCGATTGACTCCAACAAAGCGCTGGCCAAGCTGGTGCAGCAGGCCCTGACCGAAGCCGGCTTACCTGCCGATGCGGTGCAACTGGTGCAAACCACCGACCGTGAGGCGGTGGGCCAGTTGATTGCGATGCCGCAGTTTGTGGATGTGATCATCCCCCGCGGTGGCAAGGGCCTGATTGAGCGCATCAGCCGCGATGCCAAGGTGCCTGTCATCAAGCACCTGGACGGCAATTGCCACACCTATGTGGACGACCCTTGTGACATCGCCATGGCGGTCAAGGTGGCAGACAACGCCAAAACCAACAAATACAGCCCTTGCAATGCGACTGAAGGCCTGCTGGTGGCGCGCGGTGTAGCTGCCCAGTTTTTGCCGCTGATCGGCAAAATCTATGCGGACAAGGGCGTGGAGATGCGCTGCGATGCCGAAGGGCGAGCCATTCTCGAAGGTGTTGCCGGTGCCAACGTCACAGACGCCACCGAGCAAGACTGGTATGAAGAGTACCTGGCCCCCATCGTCAGCGTGAAGTTGGTGGACGGCGTGGACGAAGCGATTGCCCATATCAACCGGTACAGCAGCCACCACACCGACGCCATCCTGACCACCAACCACGTGCACGCCCAGCGGTTTTTGCGCGAAGTGGACTCGGCGAGCGTGATGGTGAACGCCAGCACCCGGTTTGCCGATGGCTTTGAGTACGGCTTGGGGGCGGAGATCGGTATCAGCACCGACAAATTCCACGCCCGGGGCCCGGTGGGCATCGAGGGCCTGACCTCGCTGAAATACGTGGTGCTGGGCGAGGGCGAAGTGCGAGCCTGAGCCCCATGCGTCGCGGATCTTCCGTCGCGCAATGTGCGAATGATGACTAAACTGAAACTTACTAGCCTAACCAGTCATGTTGTAAACTGACTGGTCACGATTATTCAAAGAAAGCCACTTCATGGTTCCCCATCTCATTACCGCGTTGACCGGTCCTATCAATGAACTCGAGCAGCGGATTCTGGACTCCATGCCTGC
This sequence comes from Comamonadaceae bacterium, assembly GCA_027483085.1. GTDB lineage: Bacteria > Pseudomonadota > Gammaproteobacteria > Burkholderiales > Burkholderiaceae_C > Allorhodoferax. The sequence continues at coordinate 2,605 of JAIXVK010000095.1, forward strand.
GATCGAGCGTTGGTTCCGTTTGGAGTGGATGGAGCACACGCCCCCGTTCTATACCGCCGTCGATGTGCGCAATGCGGGTTTCAAGCTCGCGCCGGTGGACACCGACTTCTTCCCCGGCGGCTGGAACAACCTGACCCCTGCCATGCTGCCCTTGGCCGTGCAGGCGGCCCAAGCGGCGATTGAAAAAATCTGCCCCGAAGCGCGCAACCTGTTGATCATTCCTGACAACAACCTGCGCAGCACCTACTACCTGATGAATCTGGCCCAGTTGGGGCGCATTTTCAACATGGCCGGCTTGAATGTTCGGATCGGTTCGATCAGCGCAGACATCAAGAAAAGCACCAAAATTGATTTGCCCGACGGCGATTCGATCACCCTGGACCCGGTAGTGCGCACCAAAGGCCGTTTGGGAGTCAAAGATTTCGATCCGTGCACCATTCTGCTGAACAACGATTTGCGCGCCGGCGTGCCGGGCATTCTCGAGGACCTGCACGAGCAGTACCTGTTGCCGCCTCTGCACGCCAGTTGGTCGACCCGCCGCAAGAGCACCCATTTCCGTTGCTACGAAGAGGTGGCCAAGCGCTTTGGCAAGTTGATCGGTGTGGACCATTGGCTGATGACGCCAATGTTCGAACCCTACGGCGTGGTGGATCTGCAGAGCGCCGAGGGGATTGCCGCTCTGGTGAGCCGCATCGAGGGCATGCTGACCAAGGTCAAGAAGAAATACAAGGAATACGGCATCAAGGAAAAGCCCTTCCTTGTGATCAAGGCGGACAACCGGACCAGCGGCAACACAATTCTTTCGGTGCGCGACACCAAAGATTTAGAGGCCAAACTCCGCAAAATGGGCGCTGGATTAGAAGCCGGGCCCGATCCCTTGGAGCTGATTCTGCAAGAGGGGGTGCTCACCAATGAGCGCGTCAACGATGCGGTGGCCGAGCCGGTGGTCTACCTGATGGACCGTTACGTGGTGGGTGGCTTTTACCGGATGCATGCTGAGCGCGGGGTCGACGAGAACCTCAGCGCCCCTGGCTCCAGCTACGTGCCATTGGCTTTTGCTGAGAGTACGCACTTACCTCAGCCCGGTGTGCGCCCCGGTGCCAGTGCACCCAACCGCTTCTACATGTACGGGGTGATCGGCCGCCTGGCCATGCTGGCAGCCAGCTACGAGCTGGAAGCGACAGACCCCGACGCAGAGCGCTACGACTGAGCGCCGTCAAGCCCTCTCGGGCCCAAGATGCTCCAAGTTGCTGCAGTGCAACACGGAGCGAAAAAGCCCGAGAAACGCGTGTTTGGTACTTGCCGGCCGGTTTACAAAGCGCAAAATAGCGGTCCCTCAAGGAACGGAACCCGGCGCTTCATGCAGGCTGGGGGTTTTTGTGTCAGCATCCAAATCGTCTCTCGCGGCACTCACGCTCGGTGCCATCGGCGTTGTATACGGCGACATCGGCACCAGTGTGCTGTACGCGCTCAAAGAGGTCTTCGGCTCCGGCCATGTCCCCTTCACGGAAGAGAATATCTACGGAATTCTTTCCATCTTCTTCTGGACCCTGACGGTCATCGTCTCCATCAAGTATGTGGTGCTCGTCCTGCGGGCCGACAACCATGGCGAAGGCGGGCTGGTGGCCATGTTGGCCCTGGCGTCTCAGTCGGTCAAAGACAAGCCACAGCTGCGCCGGGTATTGCTGCTGCTGGGCATCTTTGGAACCTGCTTGTTCTATGGCGACGGGGTGATTACCCCGGCCATTTCGGTGCTGTCTGCCGTGGAGGGTCTGGAGGTGATATCTCCGGGCTTCAAGCGCTTCGTGATCCCGCTCACACTGGTGATTTTGTTTTGCCTGTTTGCCGTGCAAAAGCGTGGCACAGCCGGCATTGGCAAGTTCTTCGGCCCGATCACTGTGGTCTGGTTTGTCACGATCGCTGTTCTGGGCGTGAGCCACATCATTGACCAGCCGCGGATCTTGTGGGCGATCAGCCCGCATTACGCCTTGGGCTTTATGTGGAACAACCCCGGCACCACCTTCATCATTCTGGGGGCGGTGGTCTTGTGCGTGACCGGCGGCGAGGCCTTGTATGCCGACATGGGGCATTTCGGGAAAAAACCGATCCGCCTCGCCTGGTTTTCTATCGTGATGCCGGCACTCACCCTGAATTATTTCGGTCAAGGCGCCTTGTTGCTGGACTACCCGGAAGCCGTCAAAAACCCGTTCTACCTGATGGCGCCTGATTGGGCCTTGCTGCCCCTGGTCGGCCTTGCCACCATGGCCACTGTGATTGCATCGCAAGCCTTGATCTCGGGCGCGTTCTCGGTGACCAAACAGGTCATCCAATTGGGCTACCTGCCCCGTTTGCGGATTGACCACACCAGCGTCAAAGACACCGGCCAAATTTACATGCCGTTTGTGAATTGGGGCTTGTTCGTGGCGATTGTGTTGGCCGTGGTGATGTTCAAGTCTTCCAGCAATCTGGCGGCGGCTTACGGTATTGCGGTCTGTACCGACATGCTGATCACGACCATCCTGACTTTCTATGTCATCCGCTACAACTGGAAGTACCCGCTGTGGCTGTGCATCGGCGCCACCGGCTTTTTCTTTGTGGTGGACTTCGCCTTCTGGACGTCCAACCTGCTCAAGTTCTTTGAAGGCGGCTGGTTTCCGCTGGCGATCGGCGGCGCGATCTTTACGCTGATGGTGACCTGGAAAGACGGCCGCAGACTCCTCAACGAAAAACTGCGCGCCGATTCGCTGGATCTCTCGAGTTTTCTGGAAGCGGTCTTTGTCAGCCCACCCGCACGGGTCGAGGGCACAGCCGTGTTTTTGACCGCAGACAAAGGCAGTGTGCCTAACGCCCTGCTGCACAACCTCAAGCACAACAAGGTATTGCACGCCAACAACTTGTTTGTGACGGTCAAGAGCCACGAGGTGCCGTGGATCGGCTTGGACAAGCGCTTGCAGATCGAGTCGCTTGGCCATGATTGCTGGCAAGTCATCATCAACTACGGCTTCAAAAACGACCCCGATGTGCCTCAGGCCCTAGAGCAGATGCGAGGCCGCGGCTGCGCCTTAGACGCCATGACCACCAGCTACTTCCTGTCGCGCGATACGGTGGTGCCTACCTTGGGTCAGGGCATGGCGCCGTGGCGTGAAAAGCTGTTTGCGCAGATGCACCACAACGCGAGTGGCGCTGCCGACTTCTTGAATTTGCCCAACAACTCGGTTGTAGAGCTGGGTTCCAAAATCGAAATCTAAGCGATGGAGCCCCGCCGCTCCGCTGTTGCTCAGGTCGTTGACAATCTGCCTATGCATTTTTTCAAAGACCTGAGTCTCTCGGCCTTCACGGCCGGTTTTGTGGCGGTATTGGTGGGCTTTACGAGTTCGGTGGCGATCGTGTTCCAGGCGGCGCTGGCGCTGGGCGCCACACCGGACATGGTGGCCTCCTGGATGTGGGCCTTGGGCATCGGTATGGGGTTGTGCACCTTGTTGCCCTCCCTCTGGCTCAAGAAGCCGGTGATGGTGGCCTGGAGCACGCCGGGTGCAGCGGTGCTGGCGACCGCTGCGACCGCCGGCGGATTCACCATGGCGGACGGCGTAGGCGCTTTTATCCTGTGTGCCGTCTTGATCACGGTGGCAGGCGCGACTGGTTGGTTCGAACGGGTGATGAACAAGATCCCTTTGTCGCTGGCCTCTGCATTGTTGGCCGGGGTGTTGGCGCGGTTTGGCTTGCAAGGCTTTGCCGCTGCCCAAACTGCCCTGCCTCTGGTGGGCTTGATGTTGGTGACTTACCTGGCGGGCAAGCGCTGGGCTCCACGCTATGCCGTGCCGCTCACGCTGTTGATTGCTATTGTTTTTGTAGCTGCTCGCGCAGAATTCATCAGCGCTGACATTCATTTTGGCTTCACTGTGCCGGTGTTTGTGGCGCCGGCGTTTTCGCTCGCGGCCTTCATCAGCATGTCGCTGCCACTTTTCGTGGTGACCATGGCGTCGCAAAATCTGCCGGGGGTGGCGGCGATTCAGGCGGCGGGCTTTGCAGACCGCCGAGCACAAGGGGGTGATGCCGGTATCCCTGTGTCCAAGGTCATTACCCTCACGGGTGTGATGACGCTGGTGCTGGCTCCGTTTGGTGCATTCGCACTGAATCTCAGCGCCATTACGGCTGCCATTTGCATGGGGCCGGAGGC
>JAIXVK010000586.1 GCA_027483085.1 Comamonadaceae bacterium
GGGATATCGAGATCTGCGTGTTTGATGCCCGCGGCCTCGGAAACGGTGGCCTGTTGCCAGCGGGCCCGCTACGCCAAGCATGGCCTCGCGCGCTGGTAGCCACTGCAGGTCAAGCCGAGAGCCGGACATTGACGCTCCACACCGGCACCAACACCCTGCCGGGTTTTTTGGCCCAGCGGTCTTTGGCGACCACGGCCATCAACGCCGCCGGGCAGACGACACCCCTGTCTTCGCTGCAGCACAGTCAGCGACCTTTGCATGCGGTGGCAGGTATTGCCCAACCCGAGAATTTTTTCAGCATGCTGCGCTCCCAAGGGCTCACGCTGGCAAGTACTGACGCTCTGCCGGATCACTATGATTTTCATAGCTACTCGCGCAATAAATACGAGGGCAAAGTGCTTATTTGCACAGAAAAAGACGCCACCAAACTCTGGCAGCACTGGCCGGACGCGTGGTCAGTCCCGCTGATTCAAACCTTGCCTCCTGATTTTCTGGCTGCGCTGGACACAGCGCTCCAAGACATGACCCACGCCTCGGTATCATTCCCCCATGGACACACGACTCATTGAACTGCTGGTTTGCCCCGTCACCAAAGGGCCCCTCGAATTCGATCGCGATAAGCAAGAGCTGATTTCCCGGAGCGCCCGCCTTGCCTACCCCGTGCGGGACGGCATTCCGGTGTTGCTGGAGAACGAAGCACGGGTACTGAGCGACGCAGAACTGGAGGGCTGATATGGCCTACACAGTGCTGATCCCGGCGCGTCTGGCTTCCACCCGTCTGCCCAACAAACCCTTGGTAGACATCGGTGGGCTACCGATGGTGGTCCGCGTTGCGGAACGGGTAAAGGCCGGGTTATCGGCCGACGTGCGCGTGGTCGTTGCGGCTGACGACGCCAGCATCCTGAGTGCCTGCCAAGCGCATGGCATAGAGTGCCTGCTCACCCGGGTCGACCACCCCTCAGGCAGTGACCGTCTGGCAGAAGCCTGCAGCCTCTTGGGCTTGGCGGATGACGATATTGTGGTCAATGTGCAAGGGGATGAGCCCTTGATTGACACCTCGCTGGTGTCTGCGGTTGCAAGCCTGCTGGAAACCCACCCGGTTGCCACGATGGGCACCGCCGCACACCCCATCCATGAGGTGACGGACTTTACGAACCCCAATGTGGTCAAAGTAGTCACCGATGCCGCCGGATTGGCGATGTACTTCAGCCGCGCACCGATTGCCTGGTGGCGGGATGGATTTGCCCAAGGCATCCACACCCTGCCCGATCTGGCGCCGCTGCGCCACGTCGGCATCTACTCTTACCGGGTAGGCTTCTTGCGGACCTTCCCGTCCCTGCCGCAAGCCCCCGTCGAGGTCACCGAGGCCCTAGAGCAGCTCCGCGCCATGTGGCATGGTCACCGCATCGCGGTGCATGTCAGCCAGACAGCGCCAGGCCCCGGTGTTGACACCCCGGAAGACCTTGAGCGCGTGAGACGCATCATCCTCGCCAACTGACCGCCAGATACTGTGGCGCCCTGTAAGTTCCGCACCGGTTAGGGCGTGATATTCTCCAAGGCTAATTGCCCGTCCATAAAAAGCGCGCTGAAGCAAGCGCCCACGGAGACGCGCTGGCTTTTCTTTCAATCCGAGGTATTCATGAGACTGATTCTGTTGGGCGCACCAGGCGCTGGTAAAGGTACGCAAGCGACTTTCATCTGCCAAAAGTACGGAATTCCCCAAATTTCCACCGGCGACATGCTGCGTGCTGCCGTGAAGGCCGGCACACCTTTGGGCCTGCAAGCCCAAGCGGTCATGGCATCCGGCGGACTGGTCAGCGACGAGCTCATCATCAACCTGGTGAAAGAGCGCCTGACCCAGCCCGATTGCGCCAACGGTTTCTTGTTTGACGGGTTCCCACGGACCATTCCCCAGGCAGATGCGATGAAGGCCGCGGGCGTTGCTTTGGACTATGTGGTGGAAATCGACGTGCCGTTCGAGGCCATCATTGAGCGCATGAGCGGTCGCCGCTCGCACCCCGCCTCCGGACGCACCTACCACGTGAAGTTCAATCCGCCCAAAGTCGAAGGCCAGGACGATGTCACCGGCGAGCCATTGATCCAACGGGACGATGACAAGGAAGAAACAGTCAAAAAGCGCTTGGAGGTCTACAGCGCCCAAACCCGTCCATTGGTGGAGTACTACTCGACTTGGGCGCGGAACGAGCCCGCTACCGCGCCCCGCTACCGTGCCATCAGCGGAATGGGCGATGTGTCCGACATCACCTCACGGGTGCTGGAAGCATTGTCCAAATAAGGGCCGCAAACCTCACGGAAAAGCCGCTTCAGCGGCTTTTTTTACGCCAGTAAGTCCCGCATCAGTTGCACGCGCGCCTTCACTGCAGAAAGCCCGGGATAGACGCGCAAGCCAGTGCCCGGCGCTTCGCTGCGCACCACGCCACCCCTCGCACAGCGACTGGCCAGTACAACCTGCACGCCCAAGCCTGCAGCGCGCACCAGCGCGGCCTGTAGGGCCTCGTTCACTGTCCCATTGCCAGTTCCCGCCACCACCAAGCCTGCCAAGGGCACTGGATCGGTGTCACGGGCATTCAGCACCGCTTGAATCACATGCGCGCCAGCACCTGCGTAGTTCATCACTACCTCCACTCGGGGGGGAATGGCATCAACCCACGCAGGCAAAGGCTGAGCCAGCAAGCTGGACGAGATATCGGGCGCGAAATTCCAACGCACGGCGCCCTCCTCCACCCATCCCATGGGGCCAGCATCGCCTGAGTCAAAGGCATCGACGCGGTAGGTGTGTGCTTTTTGCACATGTTGGGCTGCATGCACGGCTCCCGCACACACGACCATCACCCCCTTGGCCGCGGGATGAAGGGCGACCGACACCGCATCCAAGACGTTCTGCGGACCATCGGGTGTCAAGGCGCTGGCCGGGCGCATGGCACACGTCAGCACCACGGGCTTGCCATTAAGGCAATCGGCCAGCGCGAGTTGCAAAAAGAACGCCGTCTCTTCGATCGTATCGGTGCCATGGGTAATGACAATGCCCGCCACCTCTTCGTCTTGAAGGTTGCGTTGGCACGCATGGGCCAGTGATTGCCAAACACTCCAGTCCATATCCTTGCTATCGACTTGCGCAATCTGTTCGCTGCCCAACGCGGCCCCTTTGAGTCGCTCAGGCATACCGGCAATCGCGGCCAAGATATCTGCCACAGGAACCTCACCAGCGCGGTAACCCACGTTATCGGCCGCGTTGCCCGCCCGCCCTGCAATCGTTCCACCTGTGCCCAAAAAAACGACTCGCTTTGTTGCCATTTCCACTGCCCTTGCCAAATTCAAAAAACTGGTTGAAAA
>JAIXVK010000357.1 GCA_027483085.1 Comamonadaceae bacterium
CTAGAAACGGCGTGCTGCGGTGGCGCCATTTCAGCCCTTTGTCCAGCCAACCCGGCACCACACTTTGCTGGAAATGCGGGTACAGCACCAAGCCTTTAGGATCAAAAGTGCCGGTAGCGCCCGTATTTATTGCGGGAGTAGCTCCTGAATATGTAGCAAGCTCCGCCCCCGGGTAGTTGAGGTGCAGGTGGTAATCGGTGATGCCACCATCCCAATATGCGCCTTTGGGTGCGCCGGGAATATCGTGGATGGCCCGCAAAACAAACGGAATCGAACAACTGGCCTGCAGCGCAGGGTTGAAGTTGGCCTCGCTCAAGAGCACGCGCCGGGTGCGGTAATCCTGGGTCGCAAATGGCAGGGGCGCCGGGCCCTCGCCTGCCCCGCCGCTGGAAAACACCACCCGCTCCAGCCAGGCACCCATGGCCTTGCGTTTCACGGTGTTCGTCAAAAAGGCGCCCAAATAACCCAGCGGGGTGCGCAGGCCATGCTCGGTGCCCAGCATGTGCCTGCCGCGGGAGGTCACGATGTGCAGCCGGTACCGCGGGTGGTTCAGCACCTCGGGGACGCGGCCTCCATAAAAAGCGAGCAGGTTGCGCCCGAAGGTTTCGCTCACCTGGTCGGCGCTGACCCGCTTTTGTCCGGGCGCAAGCTCGTAATGCTGGTGGATGTAGTCGTGCTCCAGGCGCTGAAAGGCAGACACTGGATCATTCAGGCAGGCAGTCGCCATGCGCCACGCTCCGATGGAGGCGCCCACCAGATCCACCGGCTGGTTGGATCGCTGTAGCCAATCCCCGAACAAAAAGCGGTCCATCGGGCCAAGGATCAGCCCTTTGGGCCCGCCGGCAGCGCCGGGAATGGTGCGGATGTGCTCTGGTTGCCAGCCGTGCGCGGCCAATGACGCGCGGGCCGACGGGCCCGCATAGATGCGAAGTGCTTTCATATCCGGTTCAGGTGTGGGCTGCCCAGTCAAACGGGTCTTGTTGCAGCACCATGTCGATGTTCAGGCCCAGCGCAATGCCGACGGCATCCGGGTAGGTCACGGCCAGCCCTTTTTCGCTCAAGCCCGCCTCCTTGGCGCGTGCCCGCCAGGCGGCCAAGTGAATCACCCCGGCCAGGGGCTCGTAAACATTGTTGTCAAACGGGGCGTATTGGTGCTCGATGGCATCCACCATCGGTTTGGGAAACTGCCACATCCGCGCATAGCCTGCGCCCACGCTGGCATAACAGTAGCCCAGCACAGTGCGCTCCACAAAGGCGCGGTTCATGGCCAGGGGGGCAATTTCGTTGTCCAGCATGGCGCACACATCGGGCATCGCGAGGTGCATGGCGAGCTCGCCCACCGCATGGATCAGCCCGGTGGTGAACGCCGCCTGGGCGTTGAGCCGGACCAAGGTGGCCAGTGAGCGCGACACCTTGGCCACGTTGAGGCTGTAGTCCCAGAACTGCGGCAGCTGGATACCCGGCACCGCTTTGGGCGACGCCACCTCGGCGGCGGCCTGGGCCATCATCCGGACGTGGCTCAAATCCAGCAGCGCAAGGGCCTCAGAGACGGTGCTGATCTTGCCCGACTGCTGAAAAAAGCTCGAATTGGCCAGCTGGAGCAGCCGGCTGGTCAGCGCAGGGTCAGTGCTGATCAGGCGGTTGATTTTGTGCAGATCCGCCTCAGGTTGGCCCAGCTCGCTCAGCAGCAGCGCCACCACTTTCGGAATGCTGGGCAGGTGAAACTGCTGTTCCAGCAAGGCACTGAGAATCATGTAGGCAAGCTCCGCAAAATGGTCTATCCAACGACCAATTATCACAGGGCGCTGTGGAGCCGCCGCCTTTTGCTTTATTCGTTCACTGACAACGTGTTTTAACTGAATCCAATGCCGCTGTTGCTGCGTAACCAACGTGGGCCATTTGATTTTTTGCGTTATCAGGGACTATTTTCATGAATTTTCATCAACAGTCGGTTGGAAAAAAGCTGTTCATTGCCTTCTCCATTCTGGTCACCATCCTCGTGGGGGTGTCGCTCATTGCCATACAGAGCCTGAGCCAGGCGCAGCAAGACTTTGATGGCTTTGTCAGTGATGAATTCAGCCGTGGCAGCCTGGCCCGTGATATCCGGGCCGCCGCAAGCGCCCGGGCCATCTCGGCGCGCAACCTCATTATTTTGAATGGCCCGGAAGACATCAAGGCAGAGTCCCTTGCAGTGCAGGTCGCCCACGACCGGGTGCAAGAGCGCTTGGCACTGCTCAAGAGCACGGTGGCCAAGGCGCAAGGCGTGGGCGCTGATGAGCGCGCCCTGCTCGACAAAATCGACAAACTCGAGCAGCAATACGGGCCGGTGGCCCTTGCCATCGTGGCGAAGGCGGTCTCGGGCCAAAAAGAAGCGGCCATTCTGCAGATGAATGAGCAATGCCAGCCCTTGCTCAAACAGCTGATCAGCTCCACCAGCGAGTATTCCAAGCTGATCGCTGCGGCCGGCGGCAACGAGATCAAACGCTCGGGCGAAAAATTCCGCACCAACCGGTTCATGTTGGTGGCGGGCTCCATCGCTTCTGTGGTGATTGCGATTCTCTTGGCCACACTGATTCACCGCAGCTTGATGCGCTCGCTGGGCGCAGACCCTGCCCAACTCAGTGCCGCTGCGCGGCGTGTGGCCTCAGGCAATCTGGGCCCTGTGGATGGCAGTGCCAACGCGCCCCAAAACAGCGTGCTCGCCTCTCTGGGCGAAATGCAAATCGCGCTAGCCGGCATTGTGTCGGGCGTGCGCAGCTCGGCCACCTCGATCGAAGCAGGATCCCGGGAGATTGCCAGCGGCAACAACGACCTGTCGCAGCGCACCGAGCAGCA
>JAIXVK010000375.1 GCA_027483085.1 Comamonadaceae bacterium
GCCATGCGCGGCGAAGGCGTCATGCCGTCTGAAGTACCACAACCCTTTGTTCCGCCTGAACTGGATCCCCAGTCCAAGACCCTGAAGGCAGCCACCGTATGAATACCCCCTTCCAACCTCTCCAGAAGTGGTTTACCAACAATGCTGGCGTGATGCAGGGTGCGGCAGCGCCACTCCTAGTGGTGGCGATTTTGTCCATGATGGTGCTCCCACTGCCGCCTCTGTTGCTGGACATGTTCTTCACCGTCAACATTGCCGTGGCATTGATGGTGATGATGGTCGCGGCTTACATGATCCGACCGCTGGACTTCGCGGCATTCCCCTCGGTGTTGCTGCTCACAACTTTGATGCGCCTGTCGCTGAACGTTGCGTCAACACGCGTCGTGCTGCTGGAGGGGCACACCGGCCCAGGCGCTGCGGGCGCGGTCATTGAAGCCTTCGGCCACTTTCTGATTGGAGGCAACTTTGCCGTCGGTTTGATCGTGTTTTCCATTCTGGTGGTCATCAACTTTGTGGTGGTCACCAAGGGTGCGGAACGGATCGCAGAAGTCTCGGCCCGCTTCACATTGGATGCGATGCCAGGCAAACAAATGGCAGTAGATGCCGACCTGAACGCTGGCTTGATTGATGAGAAAGAAGCCAAGCGCCGTCGCGCAGAGGTAGGCGAGGAAGCCGAGTTTTTCGGTTCCATGGACGGCGCATCCAAATTCGTACGCGGTGACGCGGTGGCCGGTATTTTGATCTTGCTGATTACGATTTTCGGTGGCTTTGCTATCGGCATGTTGCAGCACGATCTCAGCGCCTCTCAGGCTGCGAACACCTACATCCTGTTGGCGGTGGGGGATGCACTGGTCGCACAAATCCCAGGTTTGCTCATCTCGGTAGCCGCCGCCATGGTGGTGTCCCGGGTGGGCAAAGACAAAGACATCGGCAAGCAGATCGTCGGCCAGATGTTTATGTCACCCAAAGTATTGGGCATTACCGCGGTCATCATGATCATTTTGGGTTTGATCCCCAACATGCCGCATTTTGTGTTCTTAAGTATTGGTGCAGTTCTCGGCTACGGTGCCTGGGTGCTTAATAAAAAGCCGGTCCTGACCGAAACTGATACAGCCCCCGCGGCCCCCACCGGTGACGGCGACGCCACCTGGGATGACCTGCAGCCGGTGGACCAACTGGGCCTGGAACTGGGCTACCGCCTGATTGCATTGGTGGACAAAACCCGCCAGGGCGACCTGCTGAACCGTATTAAAGGTGTGCGCCGCAAGTTTGCACAAGAGGTGGGCTTCCTGCCGCCATCGGTACACGTCCGCGACAACCTGGAGCTCAAGCCCAGCGCTTACAGGATCACATTGCGCGGCGTGATCGTCGGCGAAGGAGAAGCATTTCCCGGCAACTACCTGGCCATCAACCCCGGTGGTATTACCACCCCGCTGATCGGCACTGCCACCACCGACCCCGCGTTTGGACTCCCCGCACACTGGATCGATGAACGCCAGAAGGAAGCCGCACAAATGGCCGGATTTACGGTGGTTGATTCTGAGACTGTCATGGCAACCCATTTGTCACACTTGATGCAAGTCCAGGCCTCCAAGCTCTTGAGCCGGACAGAAACACAACAACTGGTGGAACACGTGGCGAAACTGGCTCCTAAACTCATCGAAGAGGTCGTCCCCAAGATGGTATCGATTGCCGTCTTCCAAAAGGTGCTGCAGCTGCTTTTGGATGAGTCGGTGCACATCCGGGATATTCGCACCATCATCGAGTCGATTGCGGAGCACGCCCCCTCCACCACAGACCCTGCTGAGCTGGCCAAGCGTGTACGGGTGGCACTGGCACCCGCCATCGTGCAACAGATTTACGGACCGACACGTGAACTCAATGTCATCGCCATCGACCCTGGCCTCGAGCGGCTGCTGGTACAAGCCTTGGGCAGTGCATCCGGATCTGCTTTGGATCCGGGCGTAGCCGACATGCTCAGCCGCAACGCAGCAGAAACAGCGATGAAGCAAGAAGAGGTCGGCGTACCGGCCTGCCTGCTGGTGCCAGACCAGATCCGCGGCGCGATTTCCCGCCTGGTCCGACGTGTCGCACCCCGCTTGCAAGTGCTTGGTCACAGTGAAATTCCAGAAACCCACACCATCCGTATCGGTCCGATTTTGAGAGGCGCCACATCATGAACGTCCAACGCTTTACAGCCGCCACCTCACGCGAAGCGTTAGCCAAGGCCCGTCAGGCCTTTGGTGAAGGCACCCTTATCCTGTCCAACCGCCCCACGGCGAATGGCGTCGAAGTCGTCGCCACAGCTGAAGACAGCTTGGCCACCCTCGACGCGGCAGTCAGTCGCACCGCCGCCCGCTCGGGTGGTAGCTCGCAGCAACGGCAGCAGCCCCCCAGCTACCGCGAAGTGGCGAGCAAAGTGGAAGAGGACGCAGAGCAGCTGGCGATGAGCACACTCTCCTTCCAGGACTACGTGCGGGAGCGCATGTTGCGCCGCCGGGCCGAGGCACAGCAGATCCCTGTCTTGCAGCCCGAAGTGACTTCCATGCCGATGCCCGCCCCGGCGCCCGTGCCGCTCGAGCGCCCGCAACCCACTTTGACACAGCGCATTGCGATCGACATCGAGTCGCAGCCCAAGCGGGCAGCCCCCGTGCGGCAAGCCGCGCCCGCGCCGCAAGCGCCGGCAGTGAACAAAATCGTCATGGACGAGTTGCACGCCATGAAGGAACTGATCGAGGACCGTTTCAACACCCTCACCTGGTTGGGTCAAGCGAAACAAAATCCGATCCAGTCCAACATGATGCTCAAGATGATCCGGGCCGGCTACTCGCCGACGCTTTCACGGGCGATCTTGGAGCGCTTGCCAGATGACATGGATGCACCCGAATCCGTTCGCTGGGTGATGGACGTGTTGGAACGTAACCTGCATACCGATGCCGCCATTCCGGCACTCCACGAAGAGGGTGGCGTGTTTGCACTCATGGGTGCGACAGGGGTTGGCAAAACCACCACAGCGGCCAAACTCGCGGGCTTGTGCGCGCGGACCCATGGCCCCGGCAGCGTAGGTCTGATCACCTTGGACACTTACCGCATAGGCGCCCATGAGCAGCTGCGCGCTTATGGAAAGATGCTGGGCGTAGTGGCCCACCTCGCCCATGACAAGGCGGCCTTGCAAGACTTGCTGGGCCTCCTCTCCAACAAAAAAATGGTGTTGATTGATACCACCGGCATCGCACCGCGGGACCCCCGCAAACGCGAGCTGCTGGAGTTGCTCGACCTTCCGGAAATCAAGCGTTTGTTGGTCCTGAATGCCGGGGGCCATGGGGACACTATGGACGAAGCTGTGGCCTGTTTCAAAACCGGAGAAACACAGCAAGTCATCCTGTCGAAGACCGATGAAGCGGTCAAACTCGGACCTTCAATCGATGCCTGCATTCGCCACCAATTGATGTTGCGGGGCACCACTACCGGTCAACGCGTCCCCGAAGACTGGGAAGCTGCAGTTGCCAGCAAGTTGGTCCGCACCTCCATGCGGAGCACGGGGGCCTCTGCTTACGACCCGAAAACGACCGATCTGGGCTTTTTCTTCAGCCAACCTGCCAACACCACTGCACACAAGGGGCGTATGAATGCTTGAAAGCCCCCCGAATCAGGCCGCC
>JAIXVK010000527.1 GCA_027483085.1 Comamonadaceae bacterium
CATGTGAGGCAGGTAGAGGTAGCGCAGTTGCTGCAGGTAATTGGCGCCGTCCATGCGGGAGGCCTCGAGCTGCTCGCGGTTCATGCTCTGGAGCGAGGTGATGAAAATCAGCGTCGCAAATGGCAGCCACTGCCACGACACGATGATGATCACGCTGAGCAGCGGGAAGTCGGTCAACCAGTCCACCGGCGTACCGCCGAAGAAGAGCCACACCTGGGCCAGCACCCCGTAAATCGGGTTCATCATCATGTGCTTCCACAGCAAAGCGTTCACCGTGGGCATGACAAAAAAGGGCGAGATCAACAAAATGCGCACCAGCCCGCGGCCGGGGAACGGGTCGTCAATCAACAGCGCAATCAGGCTGCCCAACACCACCGTGATCAGGATCACGCTGCCCAGCAGCAGCAAGGTGTTGAGCACCGCCGTGCCGAACGAAGGGTCGGTCACGAAGTATTCAAAATTCTCCAAGCCAATGAAGCCGGTCTGATCGGGCTGCATCAGGTTGTAACGGATGACCGAGAAATAAATGGTCATCACCAGGGGCACGATCATCCAGAGAAAGAGGGTGATCACTGCCGGCGCCATGAGTGCGCGGGGAATAAATCGGTTCATGAAGATGTCTCTCAGTGAGAGTGGCCGGTCCACACAGGCGCAGACAGCGGCGGAAAACGTGACATAAAAGGGCGCGCAGGTTCCCCCGCGCGCCGAAAGTCAACCTACCGGAGAGATGCTTACTTGTAGTAGCCAGCCTTCTTCATTTCGCGCTCTGCCGCGACTTGAGAAGCCTTCAGGGCTGCGTCTACCGACTTCTTGCCGGCCAGTGCGGCACTCATTTCCTGACCCACGGTGGCGCCGATGGCCTGGAACTCAGGAATCGCCGCAAACTGCACGCCGACATACGGGCTCTTGGGCAAGGTGCTGTCGTTCGGGTTGGCGGAGTCGATGGCCGCCTTTTCAGCCGCAGCAAACTTGGCTGCCTTCATGAACTCGGCATTGGCATAGGTGCTCTTGCGGGTACCAGTGGGCACGTGGGCCCAGCCGTTGGTCTTGGCCACCAGCTCGATGTATTCCTTGGAAGTCGCCCAGGTCACGAACTTGGTAGCAGCGTCCACTTTCTTGGAGCCTGCAGGAATCGCCAGTGCCCATGCCCACAACCAGTTGGCACCCTTGGGTGTCACTGCAGTCGGTGCTTGTGCGAAGGCCACCTTGTCAGCCACTTTGGACTGCTTGGGGTCGGTGATGAAAGACGCTGCAATGGTCGCGTCGATCCACATGCCGCACTTGCCTTCGTTGTACAGCGCCAGGATTTCGTTGAAGCTGTTGGCAGACGAGCCGGGGGGGCCGTAGTTCTTCAGCAGGTCGACGTAGAAGTTGATGGAGTCCTTCCAAGGCTTGCTCTCCAACTGGGGTTTCCAGCTGGTGTCAAACCACTGGCCGCCGTTGGTGTTCACCAGCGTGGTCAAGAAGGCCATGTTGTCGCCCCAGCCCGGCTTGCCGCGCAGGCAGATGCCGTACACGCCATTCTTGGGGTCATGGATCTTGGCGGCCAAGGCCTTGATATCGGTCCAGGTAGGCTTGTCGGCCACTTTGATGCCGGCCTTGTCAGCCAAGTCCTTGCGGTACATCAGCATGGAGGATTCGCCGTAGAAAGGCACGGCAAACATCTTGCCGTCCACGCTCAAACCGTTGCGCATGGCGGGCAGGATGTCGTCCGCGTCGTACTTGGCGTCGGTCTTCAGTTCTTGCAGCCAGCCCTTTTTGCCCCAGATCGGGGTTTCGTACATGCCAATGGTCATCACATCAAACTGGCCGCCTTTGGTGGCGATGTCGGTGGTCACGCGCTGGCGCAGCACGCCTTCTTCCAGGGTCACCCACTTGAGCTTGATATCGGGGTTGGCGGTTTCGAAGTTCTTGCTGAGCTTCTGCATTTCGACCATGTGGCCGTTGTTCACAGTCGCGACGACCAACTCTGTCTGCGCAAACGCAGCACTGGCTACCAAGCCGAAGGCCAAAGCTAAAGACGCTTTGAGTTTCATGTAACTGTCTCCTGTTGTTAATTTCGGGGGTTCAGCCAATGCCTAGCGTGCATCGACAGGGCTGAATAGTAGAAGTTGGCCCTTGGGGAGGTTGATACTCTGGGCACAATTAGCAGTATTTTGATGCAGTGAGTTACTAGGGTTTTCCCACACAGATGCGATAACGTATCGGTCTGGCGAAATTTTTGCGAACTTCGGGCAGAGAAGCCCGGCACCCACCGCGGCGCGTGTAACGGGGTACAGCCGCGCCGTTAGTGCCCCACAAACCCACCCTAAGGATGTTTTGGTTATTTAGAACTGAAAATTCCGTAGTTCCAGTTTTAACGCGGGGCTTCCAGAATCTCCCTTATCGCATTAACGCGTTGATTTCTGGAGTTGATATGCCCTTTGCATCTATTGCCACTGCGCCACGCAGCGCCCCCCTCTCCCGCCGCGGCTTCGGCACGCTGGTACTCGCTGGCGCCATCGCAGCATCCACAGGCCAGGCCTTTGCGCAACAAAGCATCACCCTGCTCAACGTCTCGTATGACCCGACCCGCGAGCTCTATGTCGAGTTCAACGCCGCGTTTGCCAAGTACTGGAAAGCCAAAACCGGCCAAACGGTGACCGTCAAGCAAAGCCACGGCGGCTCGGGCAAGCAGGCGCGCTCCATCATTGACGGGCTGGATGCTGACGTCGCCACCCTCGCCCTGGCCGGTGACACCGACGCGGTGGCCCGCAACGGTGGCTGGATCAACGCCGACTGGCAAAAGCGCCTGCCGCTCAACGCATCGCCCTACACCTCCACCATCGTATTGGCGGTGCGCGAAGGCAACCCCAAAGGCATCAAGGACTGGGATGATTTGATCCGCCCTGATGTGAAGGTCATTACGCCCAACCCCAAGACCAGTGGCGGCGCCCGCTGGAACTACCTGGCCGCCTGGGAATTTGCCAAGCGCAAGTTCGGCAGCGATGCCAAGGCCAAAGAGTTCGTTGCCAAGCTGTACGGCAATGTGCCGATTCTGGACACCGGCGCCCGTGGCTCCACCATCAGTTTTGCCCAGCGCAACCAGGGCGACGTGCTGATCGCCTGGGAGAACGAGGCCTACTTGCTGGAAAAAGAGTTCGGCGCCAAGTTTGATGTGGTGGCACCTAGCTTGTCTATCCTGGCGGAGCCTGCAGTCGCCGTGGTCGACAAGAACGTGGACAAAAAAGGCACCCGTGCTGTGGCCGAGGAATACCTGAAGTACCTGTACAGCGAAGAAGGCCAGGACCTTGCCGGCAAACACTTCTACCGCCCTGCCGTCTCCACCAAAGCGCAGGCCAAATACGCCAAACAGTTCCCCAAGATCAACCTGTTCACGATCGACCAGGCCTTCGGCGGTTGGGACAAGGCCGACAAAGCCCACTTTGCCGACGGCGCCAGCTTTGACCAGATCTACGCCAAAAAGTAATGAAATTGGCTGCTAGCGCACTAGCTAATTGCGCCAGCAGCTATTAAAACCATAGCAACATCTACTTGCGCGCCAGCCAGACGCCAAACACGGTTAGCCCCATGCCCGCCAGTGCAAGGCCTGTGAGCGTCTCGCCAAACAGGGCCCAGGCCACCAGCGCGGTGCAGGGCGGCACCAAGTAAAACAAACTGGCCACATTGACGGCGCTGCCGCTGCGGATCAGCACATTGAGCAGCGTTACCGCCCCTAGCGACAAGACCAGCACCAACCACGCCAGCGCAAACACAAAGGACCCGGTCCATTCGATGTGCATGGTTTCGGTGGCGGCTGCTGCCAGACCCGTCAGCACCAGACTGGGAATGAACTGAATCAGCGAGCCGGTGCGCAAATCAAATGAAGGGCAGTAGCGCTTTTGGTAGAGCGTGCCGGCCGTGATGGCCAGCAAGGCCACAGCCACCGGAAACAGCAAGGTCCACAACGTGGCCAGCCCCGCACCGGCGGCCACCTTGTGCGCCACTACCAGCGCCACGCCCGCAAAGCCTGCCGCCAGGCCCGCCCATTGCGTGGCGCGCACTTTTTCGCGCAACAACCAGCCGGCACCCAACGCGGTGAGCAAGGGTTGTAGTCCCACCACAATGGCCGCCACACCGGCAGGCAACCCATGGCCAATGGCAATGAACACGCCACCCAGATACACCGCATGCACCAGCACGCCGGTCACGGCAATGTGCCCGCACTCGCGCAATGTAGACGGCCATGACGCCCGCGTGTGCCACACCACTAAGCCCATGAGCACCAGCACTGCGGCGTAGCGCACGGTCAAAAAAGTGAATGGCTCCACATATGGCAAACCAAACTTGGCACCGATGAAACCAGTGCTCCACAAGGCCACAAACAAGAGCGGATACAGGGCAGCTAAAGGGGAAGCAGAAGAGGTGGAGCGCGAAGTCATGCACCGATCTTAAAGACCCACAGCCGCAGTCCCATCTCCGCAGCGCACGTGCATTCGCCCGCAAGGCGCGGTCAACCACCTAAAGGCTTAGGAACCACAGTTCCCTAGGACAAGGCACGAGATAGAAGATAGGCAAAGTGCTGTAATAGCACTTGCAAATACCCGATCAGACGCACCCGAGAAAACCGACGATGGAAACTGACGTATCGATAAGCACCATATTGGCACAAAAGCTTGTCTTGGCCGTTGAAGCGATGCCGGCTTTTCCCGAGAGCGTACGCAAAGTTTTGATCCTGACTCAAGATATCAATTGCACGCCCAAGGATCTGGTACAGGTAATTGGCAAGGATCCTGTAGTCACGGTGAGAATCCTTCGCATAGTCAACTCGTCGTACTACAGTTTGCCTAAGAAGATTTCCTCTCTCGACCATGCCGTCGTCTATTTGGGCTTCAATACCATCAAGAACCTAGCCTTGGCTATTGCGGCTATGGGTGCCCTGCCCCAGAAGAACCCTGCAGGCTTTGAAGTACAGCCGTACTTGCAGCATTGCCTGTCCACTGCGGGTATTGCCAAACACTTGGCCTTCAGAGTGCCTGACGCAGATCCCGTTGACTGCTTCATCGCAGGGCTGCTGCACGACTTCGGAAAAATAGTACTGGCTCAATTCAAGCCCGTTGAATTCCGCATCGCCCTTCGCCTTAGCCAAGAGCAAGGTGAATCGCTTCATATAGCACTGCGCAAAATCATCGGCGTGGACCACGCCACCGTGGGTGCGATGTTGGTCGAGAAATGGCAGTTTCCCACGCAGCTGACGGAGGCCATCCGCTACCAGCACGGCCCAGAGCTTCGAGATACCAGTCTTTGTGCATGTGTGTTTGCCGCTAATCAGATCAGCAAACAGTTAGAACTCGGTTTTGCGGGAAACACCCATGTCGAGGAGTTGCCCGACTTTGTGCAGCAACGACTAGGCGGATCTTTGGAAGACTTGGTGCTGGCCCTAGGCAACATGAGATCCATGTTGGAAGACGCGCATATAGGTTCCCTGCTTTGATTCACCTTTAACCGTCAATCAAGACAACCAGCTCCTGGTATAGGCCCTTGATCTCATCAAAGTCGATTGCCAATTTTTCCCGTGATCCCATCCACCGATTCCATCCGCGCTCAGTCAATGGCGGGACGGCTGCCAAAGCATCGGACTCCAGGTTAAGCCCAAGCGCTACCGCATCCGCAAGATGGATAACCTCGGCGAAGGCGCTGTACTGTGTGGCATTGGAAGCTGAATCGTGATGACCCCCAAAGCTATGGTGGTCACCGATCGCGACTGAAATGACTTCGGGCAGATGCCAATGCCGACACAAGGTCGCTCCAATGGTTGCGTGATTGAACCCGAATATCTGTTCTTCAGCCTCGGTCGTCAACAGATTGCCGCCTTCTCTCAGCGATTGCACCTCCGCATATTGGGTCGGGTACGTGGCCATCAGCGCCAGCTTGCCGATATCGTGCAAGATTCCTGTGAGGAACAAAAGGTTCGGATTAAGCTTGTTACTGCGTCCGATGGCCGAAGCGCATATGGCAACAGCAATACTGTGGCGAAACAGCCTTTGCACCTGAACGCCCCCCACTAACCCAGGAAACTTTTGCGCGGTCATCATGGCGGCCGTAACGACCAGCCTCAGGTTTGAAAAACCTAAAACAATCACGGCCTCGTGAATAGTTTGCACCTGGTTAGGCAACCCAAAAAAGGGGGAATTTGCAATACGCAAGATTCTTGCGACCAAACCCTGGTCACGCGCAATGGCCTGTACGACCTGATTGATATCCGCGTCATCATCATTCAGATAGCCCAAGACCACTCTCGTGGTGCTTGGTAAATTCGGCAATTGCTTAACGGCTGCGGTAGCCTGCTCCAAGCTAG
Organism: Comamonadaceae bacterium; assembly: GCA_027483085.1. Taxonomy (GTDB): domain Bacteria; phylum Pseudomonadota; class Gammaproteobacteria; order Burkholderiales; family Burkholderiaceae_C; genus Allorhodoferax. The sequence goes on from JAIXVK010000527.1 coordinate 6,338, forward strand.
GACGCATCAACTCTCCCTCTGCTTTATAAATTCCAGTATTGCAGACTGGAGCGCTCTGCTGGCGGTGCCATTCCCGGAAAGACGAAAACGCCACTGCACTTTCAAGGACTCATTGTCCGGATCTGGGCGCATTGCCGGTACAACACTGGGTTGCGTTACCGCGGATTCTGCAACCTCCGGTCTGGGAGACGGGTCACTCATGTCGGACTCCTCGGGACAAATGCAAACACCATTCCAGAATATTGCCCACTGCTGGACAAGTTGCGTCCTGCCAAAGTCCACCGCCGCCCTACGGAGTCGACATGATCTGAATAGCTCACCACGGTGGACGGCCAAGAAGGCAACGTCTCAGCGAACGACGAGATGACATCCTCCTCCATCCCGAGCTCCACGAACGCATCGTTTCTGAGAACGATCATTCCGCTCGGATCGAGGCCCACCACCGGAATGGGCAAATGGTGAAGGGTTTGCTGTGCCGCAGACAATGCCGTTTGGCCTAGCAGTGACCTGCGTGCCTGTTCTTCCAGAAGCACCGCGAGCGCCTTATTGCTGCGATTGAGGTCCTCGTTCATCAGCCCAATTTCACGCGTAAGCCGCCCATTCTCATCGCTCAGCTCTTTTCGCCTGAACGCCTCTAGGATGTTGTCCTTCAGGCCCTGATCGTCCCAGGGCTTACTAAAGAACTTATAGATGGCACCTTGGTTGATGGCATTCGTTATGGATTGCATGTCCGCATATCCCGAAAGAACCATGCGCACGGTGTCTGGATACAGTTCCTTCGCCAAGCGTAGAAATTCCTCACCCGTCATATTGGGCATGCGCTGGTCCGAGACGATGACGTCCACGTCGTTCTTCGCAAGTAATTCCAATCCTTCAGCGCCAGAGCCGGCACTGAGGATGCGATAGCCTTCGCGCCGGAGCAGTCTCTTCAGGGCGGAGAGTATGCTTTCCTCATCGTCCACTAGCAGCAATGTCCTCGTTTTGGTGGGACGACCAATTAACTCTTGGGGCAGGCGCCAACCGGATGTGAGTAATGCCGCTGCATGGATCGCGGGCATAGGCTTTCCAATGAAATAACCCTGAACCGTATCGCAGTGTTCTGCAACCAGCTTTGACAGTTGCGCCTCAGTCTCCACGCCCTCAGCAATGAGGGACAAATTGAGACTACGAGCCATCCCGATAATCGCGCGAGTAATGGACGCGTCGTTGGGGTTTGTGGTGATGTTCTGGACAAAGATTCTGTCAATCTTCACCGTATCAATGGGCAGCCGCTTTAAATACGCAAGGCTTGAGTACCCGGTCCCAAAGTCGTCGATGGACAGCCTCACACCGAGCGCTTTTAGTCGAAACAAGAGCGCCTCAGTATGCCGAACATCATGCATCAACAAGCTCTCAGTCAGCTCCAGCTCCAGCCTCTCAGCGGGCACCCCTGATTCCAAAAGGATGGCTTGGACCGATTCCGGATACGTCAAATCTACAAGTTGCCGAAGAGAGACGTTGACCGCCATGGTCAGCTTGTCGTGCCCCGAAATATTCCACGCAGCGAGCTGCTGGCAAGCAGTTCTGAGCACCCAAGCGCCTACGCGGTCTATGAGCCCGGTCTCTTCGAGGATGGGGATGAACTCAGAAGGAGGCACGATCCCCTTAGTCGGATGCAACCATCGTACTAAGGCTTCAAAACCTGTAATCGCACCGCTACGGCATGAAGCTTTGGGTTGGTAGTAAACCAGGAACTGCCCTTGTTCCACTGCTAAAGCCAATTCAGTCTCTAAGTGAAGTCGGGCACCTAAAACCGGGGTCATGCCGGGTTCATACAGGAGCCAACGCCCCCTTGAAACGACCTTAGTCCGAGAAAGGGCTGCTTTTGCATGGTGCAAAGCTTGATCGACGGTGGTCGCTTGGAGTTTTTGTGTCTCACCCAATTGCGACGCCAGGGTGCAGGCAATGCCCATGCTGGCGCCTACAAAAACTTCTTTACCCGCAACTAGATAGGGGTGCATCAGCTCTTCGATCAAGGCCGAGGCTTTGTGACTGACTTGTTCAAAATCTGCAACGCTCTCTATCAACAACGCAAATTCGTCACCGCCATAGCGAGCGAGAAAGCTGCTTGGCCCAGCGTGTGTAGCAATCCGTTTTGCAGCTTCCGCCAAAACACTGTCACCGGCAGACAGTCCCATGGCTTCATTGAGTGCGGACAGATGATCCAGATCGATACAGAGGACCGCCACATCCATATTTCGCGGTAGGGAGTTCAATTTTTCCAGGAGCGCACCCCGTCCCGGCAACCCCGTCGCGGAATCGATGCCATGCTCATGAACTCCTAGATTGGCGTCATGTAAACCCTCTGTCATTCAATCCACCCCTTGAAATTCACACTCAATAGCCGGCTATGTCTTTTGTGGTGGCTTGATGGGCAACACCATTTCGATGTCGTCTCTGGATTCTCGTTGTCGCAGCAATCTGATCAACTTCTCCGTAAGTACATGCTCTGCGGTCAACAAAACGATGCCGTCGCTCGTCTTGAGGTCCCTTGCCATCACCATGCCCGGCACCAGTTCACTGGTTTTGAGCATTACTGCCGGCGCTTCCGCTACGGGCGCGGCATTCAAGGTCACCTGCAGAAATACATCTACCACCTCGGGGTTGAATTGAGTGCCCCGTCCGCGTGCAATCATGGACCGGGCCTCGCTGGTAGACAGCTTGGCTTGGCTCAGATTTCCTGCTTGCAGATCCAAAAATGCTTCGACCACCATCAGAATGCTTGCAGCAATAGATATGGCGTCCCCGGCAAGGCCATCCGGAAACCCGAGGCCGTCATACCGTTCATGGTGCGAGCGGATTAAAGCAGCTACACCATGCATATCATCTTGCGACATCAGCGCCTGCTCGCCCCACACCGGATGTCTCCGATACAAGGTCAATTCGCTTTCGGACAATCGCCCGACGGGCTTTGATAACACCTCGTCAGACAGTCCAATTTGTCCAATGTCGTGGAGTAATCCGGCCACAAAAAGCTCTTGCTGTGCAGCTTCGGATAACCCCATACTTGCGGCGGTGCGACGCGCCAGGTCAGCCACCAAGCGTGAATGCCCGCTGAGGTTACCACCGCGCAATTCCATCAAGTTGGAAAACACCTTAATGGTGTTCAGGTAGTTCTTTTTGAGTTTGGCGTTCGCGACCTGGAGCTCGTGCGTGCGCGCCTGCACCTTAGCCTCCAGATCCGTGTTTAGCGTTTTCAGCTCTTCGTTCTGGACAAGTACCTGCTCTTCTAGTTTTTTCTTCTCGTGCTCAAGTGCCTTGCGTTCAAGCGCTTGTTGCACGATCAAGACCAAGTCGTGATCGTCCCACGGCTTGGTGATGTATCGATAAATCTCACCGCGGTTGATCGCCTCAATAATGGAAGAAACGTCGGCATACCCAGTCAGCAAAAGACGCATCGTGTCCGGCCAGCGCTGGCGCACATGCTCCAAAAACTTGGAGCCGTCCATTTCAGGCATCCGCATATCCGATATCACTAGATCTACCGGCGTGCTCTCCAGCACAGCCAGCCCTGCCTGGCCACTCTCTGCAACGATCACTTGAAATCCATGGGGACGTAGAAGTCGCCTTAACGCCGAGAGGATGTTTGCCTCATCGTCAACGCACAAAACAGTGCGCTGATTCGGACGTGCTTCGACGGGTGACAAACTCATTTCTATTACGCTTTATCTGTTTGCTTTAGTGGAAGTACCAACCGGAACGTCGTTCCCTTTCCAACCGCTGTTTGCACATCAATCTGACCGTGGTGTTTTTGAATAATTCCATACGACAGCGACAGCCCCAACCCTGTACCTTTTCCCACCGGTTTAGTGGTGTAAAACGGGTCAAATATTCGCGGTACCACCTCTTTCGGAATACCGCTGCCGTTGTCAGTAACTTCAATCCATGCAGATTCATTCTCAATACCGGTACGTATCCAGATTTTTCCGCGGTCCGGCCCTATCGCATGCGCTGCGTTCACCACCAGATTCATCACCACCTGGTTGATCTCAGACGGAAGGCATTGCACCAGTGGTAGCTCACCATACTCCTTGATGATGTCTGCCTTGTATTTCACTTCGTTGTTGACCACATTCAAGGTCGAATCGATGCCTTGATTCAGATTGGCGAAACTCCACTCTGGCTTGGCATCCACGTGGGAGAAGTCCTTTAAATCCTGGACAATTTTTCGCACCCTCACGATGCCTTCCTTGGACTCCTTCATAAGGTCCGGAATATCTTCTTTCAAGAAATCGACCTCCAGCGCCACACGCCTGGCCTGCAGCTCTTTGACAATGTTGGGGTCCCCGCAGCTCTTCTCAGCATCTTCGTAGGCATTCAGCATTTCAAACAGACTGCCCAGATAGGACTCAAGCATCCCGTAGTTGGAAAAAATATAGCCAATCGGATTGTTAATCTCATGGGCGACCCCCGCAGCCAGTTGCCCGATGGATGCCAATTTCTCCGATTGCACTAAGTGTTCCTGAGTCGTAACCAACTTGGCGTTTAACAAGTTGAGCTCTGAGTTGCGTTTGGTCAACTCATATTCCAATTGCTCACGGCGTTCAACGTCTCGACGCAAAGTGCTATTCATATCGGCTAGCTGCGCAGTTCGTTGCTCCACAATCTCTTCGACTTCAAGCTGGGATTTCAGCAAAGCGGACTCGGCGACCTTTCTTTCAGTGATGTCTTGCAGTGTTTCTATGGCACCAACGATTTTTCCTTCTGAATTCTTTAGCGGTGCTGCTGTGAAAAAAAGCCATCGCCCTGATGTACCTAGTCGTGAAAAAAAACCTTCCGCTTCGTAGGCTTCGGGGATTATCAAAGAGTTGCGGTAAGCGTTTTGGTACAAATCAGAGATGATGTCAATCATGGCTCCATCAACGATTAAATCCGCCATGACTGGACGCTCAACGCCATAGAAAATATGCCCCAAACCACGTCGCCCGATTACTTCAGAAGCCGGAACGCCTAAGAGCATGGCGCATGCTTTGTTGTAATGGGTAACAACGTGGTCCGCATCGATGACGAAAGTAGCAATTGGGCTGCCTTCAAAAAAACTTGAAGGATCTAGCGTATTGAGTCCAGAGTGCATATGCTGGTTCGAGTATTAAGTCTGATGAATGCTCTGAATGACTCCCCACAAAGCGTGGTGAAGAGCCACTGAATTTCAAAATACAGAATTTCACTCTCAAAAGCTCAATCTACACCGTTTTGCCTGCCCTATGGGACTGTTTTGCGCCTCTTGGCGTACTTGAAGCATCGCCTCGCGTGACACGCTACAGAACTGCCAAACCGCAGGAAACGCGTGAACTAGGCCACCGCCCCTTCCGCCCCCAAGCCCGCACGGCCAAGCAACGCGCCCGAGACGATCGAGATGGTGGTGATGTTCAATTGGTGCACTCAGCAGCGTGAGAAGTGGGAGCGCGGCCTGGCCACTCTGATAGGCCGGCTTCATTTGAATTCACTATAAATTTCATAGCTGCTCGCGCACACCCCACCTGCGCCACAGGCCAAGACAGCAAACTACCCGCCGAAAGGCTTCAGGTAAGAGGACTCTGCGCCCTGGGCATGCCCCATCACCAGCAACTCTTTGGCCCGGGATGCGGCCACGTAAAACAGGTTGCGCTCGTCCTGGCTCGTGTTGTCAAAGGTCTTCTTGTTGCAGTCCGGGATGAACACGATACGGAACTCCAAGCCCTTGGCATCCTCGATGGTGGAGAGCCGCAGTTGGCGGTGTGCTGCACTTGACTTTCTGAGTGTGTGGTCAAACATGTTCATGGCGCCCAGGAAGGCGTCAATCGACGTGTATTGGTTGGCAACCTTGCCCAGGCTGTCGAGTGCGTAGCGCACCTCTTCAAAGTCGGCCTCAGACACATAGATTTTCTGGCCGATGCGGTTGAAATCCAGCGCGTCCATGAAGTCTGTGATTTTCGAAGCTTCATTGCTTGCCGCAATTTCTAGGGCCGCGTGGATGGAATGCTGGGTCTCCGGATCGGCCGCGCCCAGCAAATCCGGGAACACAAACTGCCTGAAGTTGTCTTCCGTGGCTGAATGGATGACCGCATCTGTGGCGTCTTGCGCGTCAAGCACCGAGAGGTTGGCGCCCATGAATTCCCAAACGGCTTGCTTGGCCTCTAAGAGCGCGGGTGCAATGAATTTGCTCTGGTGGTCGACCGCGATCGCCAAGAGCATCCGCACAAACGCAATCTCCAGGCGCTGTAGGAAAGGCCGGAAGCCCACGGTCTGGTAGGTCATTCCTTTCAACAGCAATTCATGCTCAATGCCGACCGAGGCACCCGGATGCCGCAGCAAAACAGCAAAGTCATCACCCAGGGTGTTAGGGTCGACCTTGTGCTGCTGAATTAGCTGCGTGATCAGGTCTGCATTGGCCTTCGGACCATCGGCCAGCCGCAGGATAGCGTTCGAGGTGTGGCCCGGATCGGTGTTGTATTCCTTTTTGGCAAACACCCCCAAGGGACGGGCGATGGATGGGCCGAATCGCCGCGTTACCGTCAGCGGGAATGCGGCCACCTCGCCCAGCTCGCGGCTGAGGTCGGGCCCCAGGAAATACGAGTCCGCGCCGTTCTTGGCATGAATGACCTGATCCCTGTCACCCACGCCCAGAAACGTGGCCCCCGGGTTGCACTCCAGCAAGGCGCGGATGACGGTGAAGATCGCCCAGCCACAGTCGTGCATTTCATCGAGCACGATAGCTTCGATGCCCAGGCTGAGGGGGTGCCTGTCCCACGCCCACGGTGCGTTTTCAGACAACAACCACCGCGCCATGTCGTAGGTCGCGTCCCCCGGATACCGGAATGTGACTCGCTCGCCTTCCGGGTTGGCGAAACCGGTTCTGTCCCGTTCGTACTGGAGAAAAACAGCAAGCGGGGTGTAGTCCGTGCCCAGCTGGGCAGCCACCGCAGGGGTGCACCTGAAATCTTCTCCGTAGCGGGGGACGGCCAAAGTGCCTTTGAGCACCGCAAACTCTTCCAGCAGGTGTTCCACCGACAGCGCGCCGGTACCCTGAATTGAAAAGTCGTTGGCAAACCGCTCTTGCGAAACCTCACGGGCACGCAGAACCGCCTGCAGCACATAGGGCCGGACCTGCACTGCCCGCTCAAAGGTTTTAACCGGGTGTGCCCGCACGCCATCCTGAACCTCGGCTTCCACCCGTTTGAGACGGGTGGCACACAAGGCATCCACCGTTCCCACACGCACCTTGGAAGCCACCGCGTCGGCCATGCCAATGCGGTAAAACGCCTCTGTATAGGCTCGCACCCCTGGAGTGCTGTAGGCCAATGCAACGATCTTGGCGGGGTCCACCCCGCGCTCCACCAGCTTTTGAATGCGCATGGCCGCGGTCGTGGTCTTTGCCGAGCCGGCGTTGGCTTCAATGAGGATGCGTGGTGCGACTGTGTTGATGATGTCGATCTGCTCTTTGCTTGGAACTAACAAAATCCAACTCCCTTGATATGTCGCAGCATCGGCAAATGGTAGCGCCATGGCGCAAGGCGACGTGCCCTTGCCGGCAGAAGGCGCGCCGGGACGCGCTACAGTCCTGCCAATCCGCAGGACACGCATGAA
>JAIXVK010000540.1 GCA_027483085.1 Comamonadaceae bacterium
CGACAATAGGGCCCGCAGTGCGTCGGCGTGCCACCATCACGCCACTCCGCCGGATTTTGTATGTTTTCGAGCTCTAGCCCACGTTCTACTTGCGCAACTAGCTCTTATTTTGATAGCAACTTAGTGCCTCACCTGTCCATTCTTCGCGATGTTTTTGGTTACGCGGCTTTCCGCGGACCTCAGGAATCCATCGTGGAACATGTGATCGCGGGGGGCGACGCGCTGGTGCTCATGCCCACCGGTGGCGGCAAAAGCTTGTGCTACCAGGTGCCCGCCATCGCCCGTCAGCAGGCGGGCTTGGGCGCCACGCTGGTCATTTCCCCCCTGATCGCGCTGATGCACGACCAGGTGGGCGCCCTGCATGAAGCCGGTGTGAGCGCCGCCTTTCTGAACTCCACCCTCAGCAGCGACGAGGCCTACCAAATCGAGCAGCAACTGCTGCGCGGCGAAATCACCTTGCTTTACGCAGCGCCGGAGCGGGTCAGCAACGCACGCTTTCTGGCCTTGTTGGATTCGCTCTTCGAGCGCGGCAAGCTGAGCCTGTTTGCGATCGATGAAGCCCACTGCGTGAGCCAGTGGGGCCACGACTTCCGGCCCGACTATCGCAACCTCACGGTGCTGCACGAGCGCTACCCCGGGGTTCCGCGCATCGCCTTGACGGCTACGGCGGACGACCTGACCCGTGCCGACATACTGGAGCGCTTGCAACTCGAAGAGGCACGCGCCTTCGTCAGCAGTTTCGATCGGCCCAACATCCGCTACACGATTGTCGAAAAGAAGGACTCCACCACCCAGTTGCTGCGCTTCATTGAGCGTGAGCACGAGGGAGAGGCCGGCATCGTCTACTGCCAAAGCCGCAAAAAAGTGGAAGACATGGCGCAGACACTAGTGGACGCGGGCATCAAGGCACTGCCCTACCACGCCGGACTGGACACCAAGGTACGCCAGCTGAACCAGGACCGGTTTTTGCGCGAGGAAGGCATCGTCATGGTGGCCACGATTGCCTTTGGCATGGGCATCGACAAACCGGATGTGCGCTTTGTCGCTCACCGCGACATGCCCAAGAACATCGAAGGCTACTATCAGGAGACCGGCCGCGCCGGGCGGGACGGCCTGCCGGCAGATGCGTGGATGGCCTATGGCCTGCAGGATGTGGTGAACCAGCGCCGCATGATTGACGAGAGCCCGGCCAGCGAAGAGTTCAAGCAGGTCATGCGCGGCAAGCTGGACGCCTTGCTAGGCCTGGCAGAAGCCACCGATTGCCGCCGCGTCCGATTACTGGGTTACTTCGGCGAGAAGAGCCTGCCTTGTGGCAACTGCGACAACTGCCTGAACCCGCCCGATGTATGGGATGGCACAGATGCAGCCCGCAAACTGCTCAGCACCATCTACCGCATCCAGCAGATGAGCGGGGTGAGCTTCGGTGCAGGTCATTTGATGGACATTGTGCGCGGCAAGACGACCGAAAAAGTCACCCAATACGGCCATGAAGCCCTGAGCACCTACGGGATTGGCAAAGACTTCAGCGAGCTGCAACTGCGTGGCGTGTTGCGCCAGTTGATCGCCATGGGCGCAGTGGCAGTGGATGCGCAGGCTTTCAACACCCTGCAATTGACTGCAGAGTCGCGTGCGGTGCTCAAAGGGGAGGTGGCGGTGATGCTGCGCGAGTCGGTATCGAGCCCAGCAGAACGCAAACCGCGCAAAAGTGCCCGCTTGGGGGCAGTGGTCAAAGCGCCAATCAATCTGGACAGCGAAGGCTTGCTCCGCTATTCAGCCCTCAAGGCCTGGCGCGCCGAGGTGGCCCAAGAACACAACCTGCCGGCTTATGTGATTTTTCACGATGCCACGCTGGCGGCTATTGCCCAGCGCGCCCCGCAAACCATTGACGACTTGCAAGGCATTAGTGGCATCGGGGCCAAGAAGCTGGAGGCGTATGCCGACGACGTTTTAAAGGTCGTCGCACTCCAGTAAGTGCCGGTTAATGGCGGTGGAAACCGCTTTCGTAAGCTACGGCGGCACCGGACAAGGTGTTTTGCAGTCGCTCGATCGCACGTTGGTGACGGGCACCCGTTTCAGCATCAGCCAGTTTGGCGCGGTGCTGTTGCACAAGCGCTTGGAACTTGGACTTGCACGCGTCGAGCGCGCCAGCGAAATTGAGTGCGATGTAGGCGTGGTGTGTGGCATGCGTCTGGCGATACTCGCCCGACCAGTAGTCAAACAACTGCCACTTGTAGGTTCCTTTTTCCGGCACTTCAATCGTGTTTTTTTGCATATTCGCTGCACGTTAGGTTGCAATGGAGTGCAGTTCATGCCCCGGTTTGGTTCCAACGGCCCGGAGTAAGCGCACCCGCTTGGATATATCACGCACCAGATACGGGAGCGGTTGACACAAACTTCAAAAAAGTTTCAACCGGGTTACGAGGCTGCCGCTCGCACCGGGTGCAGGCTCAGGGCATAAAACCCATGCTGCGGCGTTCACGGACCAGGGGCTTGACCCGGTGCTCTCCCGTGAGCTGCTCCAAAAACTCCTGGGGAGTGATTTCTGTCTCCAAGATCGCCAACTGCTGCTTGACGGCCGCAAAATCGCCCAAGCTGAGCTGATCGAGCTGCTTCAAGAGTCCGCGTTGAACCGCCGTCAACGCGGACGGCTCGTTCCCGCAGGCCTCTTGAATGAACAAGCGCTCGCGCTGCTCCATGCTCAGGGCCAAAAACTGGATCTTGAAAGTAAATCGGCGCAAAGCGGCCTCATCCACCCGATCCATCAAGTTAGTGGTGCAAATGAAAACACCACGGTGGCGCTCCATGCCTTGCAGCATTTCATTGACTTCGCTGACCTCGTGGTTGCGTTGCGCTGAGCGCCGGTCCTGCAGAAAGCTGTCTGCCTCATCCAAGAGCAAAACAGCGCCTTCGGCCTCTGCCTCGCGAAACATGGCGGCCATGTTCTGCTCGGTCTCGCCCACATACTTGCTCATCAGGTCGCTCGCCCGCTTGATGTGCAGCGGGCGGCCCAGTTCCTGCGCAATGTGCTCGGCCAGCGCCGTCTTGCCGGTACCCGGGAGCCCATAAAAGCACAGGGTTCCGTGCCCCCGCGCCGCCAACGCCTGCACGATACGCGGCAATTCAAAGCGACATTCGATATTCAGGTAGTCAAGGTCATATCGGCTGAGTGCCTGCGCGCGGCCTGGCGTAGCGGGCGGCCGCCCCAAAGCGTGGTCGGCATTCTTCAGCTGGCGGTCGATGAGTGCTTCGAGGCCGGCAACATCGCCTTGCTCCGCGTCGGTTCTGCCCAGGCGCGCGAAACGGGCTGCGGTTCGGATTTGGGCAGGCGTCAGCCCCTTGCGGCTGGAGAGCCGCGCGACAAAAGCGTCACTGACCGGCGTCCCCTCCAGGGTTTTGCGAACCACCCCCTCCCGGGCACCGGGGGGTGGGGACTTCAGCTCCAAATGGTAGGCAAAGCGCCTTAAAAAAGCGGGGTCGATCTGCTCAATCCGGTTGGTCACCCAAATGGTGGGCACCGCGTTGGACTCCAAAATCTGGTTGACCCACGCCTTGCCGCTTACGCTGCCACTGGCCGTGGCGGCGTGAGCGTCTGCACGGGCCAGATAGCTGACGGTTTCCGTCGAAAGCGGCGGAAAAACATCCTCCACCTCATCAAACAACAGTGCGGCCTGTGCGCTACCTTTCAAAAAGACCTGAGCGATTTGTAGAGAACGGTAGCGGTCACGGCCGCTGAGGGAGTTGCCGTCACGGTCTGCATATTCCACCTCAAATAGCTCCAAGCCTGCGTGGTGGGCCATGACCTTGGCGAGTTCCGTCTTGCCCGTCCCCGGGGGTCCGTACAGCAAAACGTTCACACCAGGCTCCTGCCGGGCGACGGCATGTTGCAAGACGCGGCACAGCACCGCGGCGTCTTCGGCCACAAAATCAAAGTCCTGCATTCGCAGCTCTGTTTTGCTCGACAGCCGGGTAAAAACCGCCATCAACTCGGCGTGGTCGCGGTATTGCCGCATGAGCACCGGCGGGAGCTTTTCACTGACCTTCATGAGGTCTGCCAAGTCGGTGATGTTGTGCTCTGAGATCAGATTCTCGACCAGCCCGATCCGCTCCAACCGGGAGCCGACGCGCAAGGCCTCGCCCAGCTCTTGGGGGTTGACATGGGCAACATCGGCAATGGCGGCATACGCCTCGGCGGCGTTGTTCACTTTGAACTCCACCAGGATGCTGCGCATATCCCTTTGATAACGGGCCAGGGTCCCGTAGAGCAACAAGGCCCGCTCGGCCTTGTTGAGCTGCAACAAGCCGGCAAGTGCGTTGATGTTTTTCTCGACGAGGGTGGACTGCTTTTTCAGAGCGCCGTTCAGCCATTCGCCCGTAACGGCCAGCACGGATATCAAGTCTTTCGGCTGGTCCTTGACATATTCATCCAGGAAGAAAAACAGCGTCGCTTCATCGTAGGGGCCGCACCAGACGCCGTGCCGCTCCAAAAACTCGGTGGCCGACAAAGACTCATGGCCCCGCCAAAGCTCATTGCCCGAACAGCGCCGCCCCAGAAACTCGCGGAGTCGGCCCAACACAGACACCGGCCACAATAAATGGCGGCCAGCCAGACCGACGACTCCATTGAAATCGCGCCGCACATTGAACCCCGCCCCTTGCCGGGCCGCCAATGTCAGCACGAAATGGGAGCACATCAAGTCGAGAACAGGCGCGCGCTCCAACCCCGGCGACGGGATCAGGTGCCCACCTTGGGGCATAAACAACGAACGCTTGGTCATCCAACGCCTCCGGCACAGGCTTGTGCTGTGACCACGATAACGCAGTCTTTGGCAGGTGTGAAGTACCTGTGACAAGACGCTCAGCAGCATAGTTGAGCCAAATCGGGCTGCTGGCGCTAAAATCCACCCATACCAACGACACCCTGAGGATCGACCATGTCTGCACCCGTTCACTCCGATGACAACCACCCCGCCGATCCGGTGGACGAGGTAGTGCCTTTGATGCCCATCGTGCTACCCATCGTGGGTGCCGTGTTGATGTTTTTGTTGGCGTTCATTGCAGTGTCCATGGCCTGACAGGGGCGGACCCGATGGCCTCCGGCATCCAACAAGCGGCTTCGGCCGCTTTTTTATTGGGCATTGCAGCAGGCGTTTCTGCGGCCACGCCACTGGATAGCAAAGCAGCAGTTTGCCCTGTCCTCTGGCAAAAGAACCTGCCCCGCCTGCAAGACGACAGCCCCCAGAATCTGTGCCAGTACAGCGGCAAAGTGGCTCTGGTCGTGAACACCGCCAGCTATTGCGGTTTTACCTCGCAGTACCAAGGCCTTGAAAAGGTGTACGCCCGCTTTCAGCAGCGCGGCCTTGTGGTGATGGGATTCCCATCGAACGATTTCGGTCAGCAAGAGCCAGGCAATAGCAAACAGATTGCAGACCTGTGCTTCAACACCTACGGGGTGAAGTTCCCGATGTTTGCCAAGAGCGCCGTCACTGGCGTGCAGGCCAATCCCCTGTTCAAAGAGCTGGCGGCGCAGACGGGCCAAAGTCCGCGCTGGAACTTTCACAAGTACCTGGTGGACCGGCGCGGCAAAGTGGTGGGCAGCTTCCCCAGTGACACTTCCCCGGAAGACCCGAAGCTGATCGCCCAGATTGAAAAGGTATTGACGGCTCCCTGAGTGGACACCGCCATTTCCACAGGGCGAGGACTTCTCGCCTTTTTTTCGGGCCCCAAACTTGCACAC
>JAIXVK010000632.1 GCA_027483085.1 Comamonadaceae bacterium
CCGCTGGCGGCGTTGGAGAGGGTGACGGTGTAGGTCAGGGTGCCTGCGGCTTCGTTGACGGTTGCGGGGCCGGTGATGACCAGGCTAGGCGCATCGTTGTCCAATATTGTTCCTGTCCCAGTGACTCCGCCGATATCGATAGGAACGCTTTCATTGCCCTCGAAGACAGAGTCATTCGTGGTCGGCACAGAAACGGTAAAACCAATCACGCCTGGCGGGACAGAAATCGTTTTTCCAATGGGGTCGAACGTGACTCCATTGCTGAATGTTGGACTTCCGTAATCCGAGTTGATCGCCGATCCACCTCCCAAATTGAATGAAAAGGTCGAAAAAACCGAGGAACTTGCATTGAGCGCGACACTGAAAACTAAGACATTGCCTTCAGTCTGCACAGGGCTGCTGATGCTTGCAATGCTTGGTGCCGTAGGCGTGGCGGCGCTCTCCTGCACCAAGACTGTTTCTTGGGTGTCAGCGCCGCGATCAATGGATGCTGTACCCAAAGACTCATTGATTCGCATGACGCGGACGAAGCTATGAGAGTCACTGGCATCACCGCCGGACAGGCCAGCCGCGGTCGCTTCGAGCTGTGTGCTCAGGTCTCCGCCTGACGCAATGATTTGTTCAATGGCTGCTGAACCGCTATTCAGGTCCCGTAAGGCAGCTTCGGTGGCATCGGTAGGGCTCAATCCCAGCAGATTGGCGTCGATCAACAGCTCTCTGCCAGCTTCCAAGCTGATGGCTTGCCCATTGGGCAAAGCCAACTCTAAGCGAGTCCCGTTCTCGGTGATGACGACTTGACCCTCCTCGATTTCGTCGCCGACCTTGATGGCACGTTTAGTTCCGTCCGGAGATACAACCCATGCATTGCCTTGCAAAATTACGACGACGCCACGGGCTTGGGCGGAAACTTGCGATGTTGCCATGTCAAAAACTCCAGGATCAGCATTGAATACTGATCAATGTAGAGCCTTTTAACTGTCTTAGCTATTGTCCCGGAGTACAGGTTTTCGAAAATTATTGGATCCCGTGAACTTTTAACGCAAGTTGCAGGCGGTCCGTAACGTTCAGCTTTTCAAAAACAGCGCTCAAATGCGCTTTGACCGTTCGTTCGGTGATGTCGCACTGGGCTGCAATCACTGCGTTGGTCGCGCCATGTGCGGCGAGGGATGCGATTTCCCGCTCCCGTGAGGTCAGTTGTTCAGCCCAATGAGTCGGGACCGGTTTGTTCACCGGCATGGCGCTATTGGCCCGTTGGATCAATTGCTGCATCAGTTGTTGCCCGATCCACACATGGTCGGCCGAAGTCACCTGGTGGACCTGAAGAAGCGTTTCCGGATCTGCGAACGCATGGCAGTAGCCCGCACACCCTCTATCCAGCGCGATCATGGCCTCTTCGTCCTTGGGATAAGAGCTGGCGGCCAGAATTCGCAGCTTTTTGTGTTGCAGCAGCTCGTTCCAAATGGGGTCAGACCACGGCGGAATGTCGGCCACTGCCAAATCCAGCCAGACGATGTCACCAGTGCGGCGCACCAAGCCTTTCAAAGCCGCGAAACTGCCCAGCTCAATCGGCGACTCGATGCCCAGCGCACTCCGCCAGTGCCTCAGTAAGCCGGGATCGCTGCTGACAAGCAGGGGCGCAGAGTTTTGTCTCATCGTTCAGTCATTGCGTTGGACTTGGCTCGCAGGATGGGCTTCATCAAGTAAGCCAGTACTGACTTCTTCCCTGTAAGTATGTCGACCTCCGCCACCATTCCAGGAATGATGGGCAGGTTTTTTTGCCCGATGGTGGTGGCAAGCGTGCGAACTTTCACCACAAAAAAGGCATTCCCTTTTTCGTCGATAACGCTATCCGCGCTGATCTGTTCGAGTGTTGCTTCCAGTCCGCCGTAGACGGCAAAGTCATAAGCGGTGAACTTGACCAATGCCTTTTGTCCGGGGCGCAAGAATGCAATATCTCGAGGCAACACGCGCGCTTCGAGCAGCAGTGCGTCGTCAGAGGGAACAAGTTCAATCAAGTCTTTGCCCGGTTGCACCACCCCGCCCACGGTATTGACGCGCAATTGTTTGACTGTGCCATTTACCGGCGATCGAATTTCGGTTTGTTTGACCCGGTCTTCAAGTGCAGTGCTGCCCTCAGACAACGCACTCAGTTTTGCACTGGTTTCACTCAGTTCAGAACGCGCAATGTTACGGAAGGTCAATTCCACTTCCTGAATTTTTCGGTTGGATTCGGCAACAGCGGATTCCAGCCGTGGAATATCCGAGTTCGCACTGTCTCTTTCACCTCGGTACCGGGCGACATCCCGTTCCAAACGCAGAAGCTCCACGTCAGAAACAGCGCCGGACTTGACCAGCGGACGTGTGAGCTCTAACTCACGGGCGGTAAGAGTAAAGCTCTGGGCTGCTTGCTCCCGCCGTGCGCGCACAGAGATCAACTCCTGCGATCGTTGGGAGGATTGTTGACGCGCTACCCCGACTGTTGCATCCAATTCGGCACGGCGGGATTCATATAGGGCCCTCTCTTGCTCGACCAGCAACGGCGCCTCTTTGAGCACTTCTTCAGGGGGCACAAACCGCGAACCCTCCGCCAGAGCCTTCAGGCGGGCGGCCTTGGCCAAGAGGGACAAGTATTGCGATTGGTTTTCACGCAGGGATGACACCATCCGTGTCGGGTCCACCTTC
>JAIXVK010000344.1 GCA_027483085.1 Comamonadaceae bacterium
AACCCGACCGACGTGGAGCTGATGATGTTCGCGCAGGCCAACAGTGAGCACTGCCGCCACAAGATTTTTAACGCCCAGTTCACCATTGACGGTGTGGCTCAGGACAAAAGCATGTTCGGCATGATCCGCAACACGCACCAGCTGAACCCCCAGTACATGCTGGTGGCCTACTCGGACAATGCCTCGGTGATGGAAGGTGTGCAGGTCGAGCGCTTTACAGCCAAATCGGCCACTGGCGCTGGTGATGTCAGCGCAGCTAGCTATGAAAAACATAGCAAAACCAACCACATCCTGATGAAGGTGGAAACCCACAACCACCCGACAGCGATCTCTCCATTTCCTGGTGCCTCTACGGGTGCGGGCGGCGAAATCCGTGATGAAGGCGCGACCGGCCGCGGCTCCAAGCCCAAGGCGGGCTTGACAGGTTTTACCGTCTCCAAGCTTTGGGGCAGCACCCTGGGCAAGCCTGAGCACATTGCCAGCCCGCTGCAAATCATGGTCGAAGGGCCTTTGGGCGGCGCAGCGTTCAACAACGAATTCGGCCGTCCCAACTTGCTGGGCTATTTCCGCGAGTACGAGCAGACGGTCGCCAGCGATGTGGACACCGTGGCACGCGGCTACCACAAGCCCATCATGATCGCGGGTGGCCTCGGCATCATCGATGCCGACCAGACCCACAAGATCGAATTCCCCGCTGGCAGCCTGCTGATCCAGTTGGGCGGCCCCGGCATGCGCATCGGCATGGGCGGCAGCGCGGCCAGCTCCATGGCCACGGGCGCGAACGCTGCCGAACTTGACTTTGACTCTGTGCAACGCGGCAACCCCGAGATCGAACGCCGTGCGCAAGAGGTGATCAACCAGTGCTGGATGCAAGGCGACCATAACCCTATCCTCGCCATCCACGACGTGGGCGCCGGTGGTTTGTCCAACGCCTTCCCCGAGCTGACCAACGATGCAGGCCGCGGTGCGCGCTTTGACCTGCGCGCCGTCAAGCTCGAAGAATCCGGCATGGCACCCAAAGAAATCTGGTGCAACGAGAGCCAGGAACGTTACGTCTTGGCCATCGCTCCAGAGTCGCTGGCCCAGTTTGAAGCCTTGTGCGAGCGCGAGCGCTGCCCGTTTGCGGTGATTGGTGTGGCCACTGAAGAGCGGCAGTTGCAACTGGTGGACGAGGGCGCGGAGTCTCCGGTCGACATGCCGATGAACGTGCTCTTGGGCAAGCCGCCCAAGATGCACCGGGACGTCAAAACTGTGGCCCGCAACTTCAAGCCCTTGGACCTGACGGGTGTGGACCTGCAAAAAGCCGTCATCGACGTGCTGGCACATCCGACGGTGGCCTCCAAGCGCTTCCTCATCACCATTGGCGACCGCACCGTGGGTGGCTTGACGCACCGCGACCAGATGGTCGGCCCCTGGCAGGTGCCGGTGGCAGATTGCGCGGTCACTTTGGCTGACTTCAAAGGCTTTGCCGGAGAAGCCATGTCCATGGGCGAGCGCACGCCGCTGGCAGCTTTGGATGCACCCGCTTCCGGCCGCATGGCGGTGGCCGAAGCCATTACCAACCTGCTGGCTGCCCCCATCGAGTTGCCACGCGTGAAGCTGTCCGCCAACTGGATGGCCGCCTGCGGCGAACCCGGTGAAGACGCAGCGCTGTACGCCACCGTCAAGGCCGTGGGCATGGAGCTGTGCCCGGCTTTGGGTATCTCCATTCCTGTGGGCAAGGACAGCCTGTCCATGCGCACCCAATGGAAAGACGCCGGCACCGACAAGAAGGTGACTTCTCCCGTGTCCCTGATCGTGAGCGGTTTTGCCACCTTGCAAGACGTGCGCGGCACGCTGACGCCCCAGCTCAACGCGACCGAGGACACCACCCTGGTGTTGGTGGACTTGGGCAAGGGTCAGCACCGCATGGCCGCCAGCATCTTGGCGCAGACCCTGGACCAAGTCGGCGACAAGGTGCCCGATCTGGACGACGCCCAAGACCTGGTGAATCTGGTCAACGCGGTGAATGCACTGCGCGCCAAGGGCCAAGTATTGGCCTATCACGACCGTGGCGATGGTGGTCTGCTGGCGACCGTGGCAGAAATGGCCTTTGCCGGCCGTGTAGGCGTGGCCCTGAATGTGGACATGCTGGTCACCGAGGGCGACGGTATCTCCGACAGCCGCATGGACGTAGGCGACAGCAAAAACTGGGCAGGGCAGGTGGGTGCCCGCCGTGAAGAAGCAACGCTCAAGGCCCTGTTCAGCGAAGAGCTGGGCGTCGTGTTGCAGGTGCGCACCACAGAGCGCTCCGAGGTGATGGCTACCCTGCGTGAGCACGGCCTGTCCAAGTTCAGCCACTTCGTGGGTAAAACACGGCCAGCCACTGATGCCATCGCCGCTGGCAAGGGCGAACTGCAAATCTGGCGCGATGCCAAGAGCATCTTCAGCGCCAAGCTGGCCGACCTGCACCAGGTGTGGGATGCCGTGAGCTGGAAGATCGCCCAGCAGCGCGACAACCCTTTGTGCGCAGATGCCGAACACGCCGCTGCCGGCGCCGAGCAGGACCCTGGCATGCATGTTTACATGCCAAATAAGGCTCTGGCGCTCGTAGAATCTGCGCAAGCAACTATAAAAACAGGAGGGCCTGCCATCCTGACCAGCCGCCCCAAGGTGGCCGTGCTGCGCGAGCAGGGTGTCAACTCCCATGTGGAAATGGCCTACGCTTTCACAGAAGCAGGATTTGAAGCCTATGACGTGCACATGACCGACTTGCAGACTGGTCGTGCGAAGCTCTCTGACTTCAAAGGCGTGGTCGCTTGCGGCGGTTTCAGCTACGGCGACACCTTGGGTGCCGGCATTGGCTGGGCGCGCAGTATCACGTTCAACGACGTGCTGTCTGAGCAGTTCAAGGCCTTCTTTGCCCGCCAGGACACCTTTGGCTTGGGCGTGTGCAACGGCTGCCAGATGTTTGCCGAGCTGGCCGACATCATCCCCGGCGCGCAAGACTGGCCACGCTTTACCACCAACCAGAGCGAGCGCTTTGAAGCGCGCCTCTCGCTGGTGGAAGTACTGGAGTCACCGTCATTGTTCTTCACCGACTTGGCCGGCATGCGCCTGCCGATTGCGGTGGCACACGGCGAGGGCTATGCCAACTTCAAGTACCGGGGCAATGCGGACAAGGCCATCGCCGCCATGCGCTATGTGGACAACACCGGTGCAGCGACCGAGGCCTATCCGTTCAACCCGAATGGCAGCGCCGGTGGCTTGACCGCAGTCACCACTGCAGACGGCCGCTTCACCGCCATGATGCCGCACCCCGAGCGTGTGTTCCGCAACGTGCAAATGAGCTGGACCAGCTTGGACAAGAGCGAATTCAGCCCCTGGATGCAGCTGTGGCGCAATTCGCGCAAGTGGGTGAGTTAATTCCCCGTCGGGGAAGCCGGTTTGACACAAGGGGCCTACAGGCCCCTTGTTTTTGCCACTACAGTCCCCAGATGTCGACTTCCGGCGGTAGCCAACTTGGTTGCGGCCTCCCAACTTTAGAAAGCATTTGATGTCCGACCTCATCAGCACACTCCAGTGGCGCTACGCCGCCAAGAAATTTAACCCCGCTAAAGCAGTCCCCCAGGACAAGCTGGACCGCATCCTGGAAGCCGTGCGCCTGACGGCCACCTCCAGTGGCTTGCAGCCCTACGAGCTGATCGTGGTGAGCAACAAAGAGTTGCGTGAAAAAATCGTGCCCGTGGCCTGGAACCAGGCGCAGATCACCGATGGCTCGCACCTGTTGGTATTCGCCGCCTGGGACAACTACACCGC
>JAIXVK010000600.1 GCA_027483085.1 Comamonadaceae bacterium
GAGATCGACCGCACGGCGCACCACCTTGCCACCCACCCGGAAGCCTAGGCGCGATTCCACGCGGGCGCGTACACCGGCCGAAAACTCCAAACTCGACTGAATGCTGCGCGCCCCTACCGGCGTCAGCTTGACGGCGCGAACGGGTTCCTCAGGGGGCGCAGGTTTGGAACACGCGGCCAGCAACAAGGCACTGAGCAAAACCGGCGTCGCTTTCAAGATGAATCGTGGAGACATGGTGACAGGGTGGGGGTAAGGTTGAAACGGAGAGGCCCCAACCCCGCGCACGAAGTTAATGACCAGTTGGTTAGTAATTTAAGCGGCACATGGACCTTTGTCAAGCCGTTAGCGAAGAAGCCAGCACCGCCGCCGCACCGTACGGAAGGCACAATGCCGCCCATGTCTTCCCTGCCCGACCCCGCCACTGCGCCGCCCGCGGCCGCCCAGCCCATCACCCATTACGAGAATTTCCCGGTGGCATCGGTGCTGTGCCCACCCCACCTGCGCCCGCCGATCGCGGCCATCTACCACTTTGCCCGCACCGCAGACGACATCGCCGATGAGGGCCACGCCACACCCGATGAGCGCCTGGCGGAGTTGGCGCTGTTTCGCACCGGCCTGAGCGAATCCCCGCAAGCCACCCCCCGCTGGCCCCAGGTCTTCGGCCCCTTGCAGGTGCAGCGCCAAGCGCATGCCTTGCCCGACCTACTCTTGCACGCGCTGTTGGACGCGTTTGTCCAAGACATTGAGAAAACCCGTGCCGGCACCGGCTACCGCAGCCACACCGAGCTGCTGGACTACTGCAGCCGCTCTGCCAACCCGGTGGGCCGCCTGTTGCTGCACCTGTATGGCGTGCAAGACGCCCACTCGCTGGCCATGAGCGACGACATTTGCTCGGCCCTCCAACTGATCAACTTCTGGCAAGACCTGAGCACCGATATTCCGCGGGGCCGCTTTTACCTCCCCCACGACGAATGTGTGCGCTTCGGCGTCAAGCAGGCGGACATACTGGCCCAGCAAGACAGCGAAAATACTCGCAAATTGATAGCGGCTTGCGCAAGCACCGCAAGGGCTCACATGCAAAATGGCATGGAATTGGTGCACCGCCTGCCGGGGCGTGCCGGCTGGGAGCTCAGGCTTGTGGTTCAGGGCGGTCTCCGGATTCTGGACAAGATTGCGGCGCTGGACCACGCCACCCTTCAGCGCCGCCCCAAACTCTATGCTTGGGACTATGGCGTCATGCTGTGGCGCGCGGTGTGGATGTAGCGACAATACCGCCCATGACACCAGAGCAATACGTCCAGGAAAAAGCCGCCGCCTCCGGCAGCAGCTTCTACTACGCCTTTCTTTTTCTGCCCGCCCCGCGCCGTGCCGCCATTACCGCCTTTTATGCCTTCTGCCGCGAGGTGGACGATGTGGTGGACGACATGGTCGATGCCGGTGTAGCCGCCACCAAACTTGCCTGGTGGCGTAATGAGGTGCAGCAATCCTTCAAAGGCACCCCCACCCACCCGGTGATGAAGGCGCTGATGCCGCACGCCGCCACCTACACCATCGAAGCCCGGCACCTGCTGGCGGTGATTGACGGCTGCCAGATGGACCTGGAGCAAACCCGTTACCTCGACTACCCCGGCCTGCAGCGCTACTGCCACTTGGTAGCCGGCGTGGTGGGCGAAGTGGCGGCCGGCATCTTCGGCCAGACCGATCCGCAAACCACCCAGTACGCCCACAAGCTGGGCCAGGCCCTGCAGCTCACCAACATCCTGCGCGATGTGGGGGAAGACGCGATGCGCGGCCGCATTTACCTGCCGGTCAACGAACTGCAGCAGTTCGATGTGAAGGCCTACGAAATCCTGAAACGCACCTACTCCGACCGCTTTGTGGCGCTGATGAAGTTTCAAGCCCAGCGCGCCCAAGGCCTGTACGACGAGGCCCTGGCCCTGCTGCCCGCTGCCGACCGCCGTGCCCAGAAGCCAGGTCTGATGATGGCCAGCATCTACCGCGCCCTGCTCACCGAGATTGAGCGCGACAATTTCCAGGTGCTGCACCAGCGCGTTAGCCTCACCCCGCTGCGCAAGTTCTGGCTCGCTTGGAAGGTGCAGGCCCTCGGCCGCTTATGAAGGTCGCCATCGTCGGCGCCGGCTGGGCCGGGATGGCGGCTGCGGTCACGGCGATACGTGCAGGGCACCATGCTATTGTTTTTGAAGCATCTCGCGCAGTCGGCGGGCGGGCTAGGGCACTCCATGGCACCTTGCCGGACAGCACGCCAGTGGTGCTGGACAACGGCCAACACATCCTGATCGGCGCTTACACCCGCACACTGGAGTTGATGCGCTCGGTGGGCGCCGACCCCGCGACCTACCTGAAGCGGCTGCCGCTGGACCTGCGCCATCCCGATGGTGCGGGCATCGCGCTGCCCCTGTGGCCCAGCCCCTTGGATGCAGTGGCCGGTATTGCCACCGCGCAGGGCTGGACCTGGGCGGATCGCTGGAGTCTGGTGCGGGCGTCCATCGGCTGGCAGATAAGTCGCTTTCGCTGCGCGCCCGGCACCACGGTGGCCGACTTGTGCCACCAAGTCAGCCCCACCGTCCAGTCCACCTTGATTGACCCCTTGTGCGTCTCGGCGCTCAATACGCCTGCGGACCGTGCCTGCGGCCAGGTGTTCCTGACAGTGCTGCGCGATTCGCTATTCGGCGGGCGCGGCAGCTCCAACCTGCTGCTGCCCACCACCGACATGGCGCGGCTGTTCCCGGCCACTGCAGCGACTTGGCTAGAGGCAAACGGCGGAGAGGTCCGCACCGGCGTGCGCGTCACGCGCTTGGAGGCCGCCGCCCCAGGTACCGCAGGCCGCTGGCAGCTCAACGGAGAAGTGTTTGACGCAGTGATCTGGGCCACTTCATCATCCAATGCGGCCTCAGCCCTCATGGAATCTGCGCAAGATGCTACCGAAACCATAGCAAACTATCTGCGCACCTGGGCGGCTACCGCGGGTGCACTGCAGTTTGAATCGATTGCCACCGTTTACGCCTACGGCCCAACAGCCCGTCTGGCGCGCCCCATGGTCGCTTTGCGCAGCGATGCCGCCTGCCCCGCCCAGTTTGTGTTTGACCGCGGCCAGCTGGACGGCACCCACGGCCTCTTGGCATTTGTGGTGAGTGCCAGCAGCGGCGACAAAGACACCATCGAACAACACGTGCTGACCCAAGCCCGCACCCAACTGGGTTTGGAATTGGTAGCGGTGCAAACCGTGATCGAAAAGCGTGCGACCTTTGCCTGCACCCCTGCGCTGCAGCGCCCGCCAGCGACGATTGCGCCCGGCTTGTGGGCTTGCGGCGACTATGTGGCTGGGCCTTACCCGGCCACACTGGAAGGTGCGGTGCGTAGCGGCACAGAGGCCGCGGGCCTGCTGGCAGCGATAGACTGATATCCACGGTATTTGGAGACGAATTTGAAATTCATGGTCAAACTCATGGCGGGCCTGCTTGCTCTGGTTTTACTGGCGGTCGCCGGCGTGGGCGGCTGGTACCTGTACAAAAAGCAACCGGTCCGCAGCGGCGTGGTGGAGCTGCAAAATCTGCAAGGGAACGTCACCGTCCGGTATGACGAGCGCGGCGTTCCGCACATCACCGCAGACAACGAGGCTGACCTATACCGTGCCTTGGGCTATGTGCACGCGCAAGACCGGCTGTTTCAACTGGAGATGGTCAGGCGCCTGGCCAACGGGGAGTTGGCCGAAGTGCTGGGCCCCAAACTGCTGGACGTCGACAAACTCTTCCGCACCCTGGGCCTGCGCGAGCACGCCAAAAAGGTAGTCGCAGCCATGGACCGCAACGCGCCCGAAAGCCGGGCCTTGCTGAGCTACATCGACGGGATCAACCAGTGGCAAGACAGCCACCGCGCCCCGCTGGAGTTTGACATTCTGGGGATCCCGCAACAGCCGTTCACCCCTGAAGATACTTATGCCGTGGGCGGGTACCTCGCCTACAGCTTTGCCGCCGCCTTCCGGACCGAACCGCTCATGACCTTCATCCGGGATCGGCTCGGGCCCGACTATTTGCGGGCGTTCGATGTCGATTGGCACCCTGAGGGCGTATTGACCCCGATCGCCGGCATGACGCCCGACGCATGGAACAGCCTCCAACGCGTGGCCGGTGCGAGTCTGCAGGCCAGCGAGCTGGGCGGCATACCGCTGCTCGAAGGGAGTAACGCCTGGGCCGTCTCGGGCAGGCGCACCGCATCGGGCAGCCCGATGCTGGCCGGTGACCCGCATATCTCGTTTTCTGCACCGTCCGTGTGGTACGAGGCGCACCTGAGCACGCCGGAGTTTGAGCTTTTCGGGCACTTTCAGGCCCTGAACCCGATGGCGCTGCTGGGCCACAACCACGACTTCGGCTGGAGTTTGACGATGTTCCAGAACGACGACGTCGACTTCATTGCCGAGCAGGTCAACCCCGACAACCCCCAACAAGTGTGGCACCAGGGCAACTGGGTCGACATGTTGAGCCGGACCGAGCTGATCCAGGTCAAGGGCGCGCCACCGGAGCGCATGGTGGTGCGAACCACGCCGCAGGGGCCGGTGATCAACGATGCGTTCAAAGAAAGCCTGGGAACACGGCCCATCTCCATGTGGTGGGCGTTTTACGCCACCGAGAACCCGGCCATCCGGGGCTTTTACGAGCTCAACCGTGCAGACACCTTGGACAAGGCCCGCGAGGCCTCCAGCAAACTCCACGCGCCCGGCCTGAACATTGTGTGGGCCAATGCAGAGGGCGACATCGGTTGGTGGGCCGCGGCCAAGCTGCCCTTGCGCCCCCAAGGTGTGAACCCGACGTTTATCCTGGATGCGGCCAAAGGCGAGGCGGACAAACCCGGTTTTTACGCCTTCCGCTTCAACCCGCAGGAAGAGAACCCGGCGCGCGGCTACATTATCTCGGCCAACCACCAACCCCTGCCCAAAAGCGGTGTGCCGGTGCCCGGCTACTACAACTTGCCGGACCGGGCGCAACGGCTCGATGCCCTGCTCAACACCCCGAACATGAAGTGGACCAGTGTCGAGACCCGCAAGCTGATGCTGGACGTCAACAACAACTACGGCCCTCGCATTTTGCGCAACCTCCTGCCGGCCATGAATGCGGTCGTCACCGACCCCAACGAAAAAGCCTTTATGGAGCCCCTCACCAACTGGGACGGCACCTATGACGAGGGCAGTATTGCGGCCACTCTATTTACCCAAATGATGTACGAGTTGGCCAAAGCTGCATTTGCCGACGAACTGGGCCCCGTGCAGTTTGCGAACCTGCTGGAAACTCGCGCACTCGACTTCGCCCTGCCACTATTGGTCGCGGACAACAATTCGCCCTGGTGGGACGATGTCAGCACGCCGGCCAAAGAAAGCCACTTTGAGACAACCCGTATCGCCTGGTCCAACACCCTCAAGCACCTGCAAGGTCTCTATGGCACCAGCCTCTTGGACTGGCGCTGGGGTGTCGCCCACACCTTGACCCACGGGCACCCGCTGGGCCGGCAAAAGCCACTGGACAAGATTTTTAACGTGGGGCCCTTTCAAGTACCTGGCGGCCGCGAAACGCCAAACAACCTGTCAGGCTCGCTGGGGCCCGCCCCTTGGGCAGTCACCTCCGGCCCGTCGACGCGACGGGTGATTGATTTTGCGGACGCAGGCAAAGCCGTGGGCATCAACCCGCTCGGCCAAAGCGGCGTGTGGCCCGACAAGCATTACGCCGATCAGGCTGAAAAATATGCCAAGGGCGAGTTCGTGCGCATGTGGCTGGACGAGGCTGACGTGATCGCCCGCACCGAAAGCACTCTTACGCTGCGACCGGCCCGCTAAGCAAGTCTTGCAGCTCTCGCAGGCTGCCCACGGTGGCGTGCGGGTGTTGGGTGAAAGACCAGAGGTGCTCCTCCCGGTTCACCCACACGGTTTGCATGCCCACACCCAAAGCGCCCAAAACGTCCAGTGCTGCGTCATCTCCGATGTGCAACACCTCCTCGGCCTTGACGCCTACCGCTGCGCAGGCGGCTTCAAAAATACGCGGATCCGGCTTGCCCACGCCTGCATCCCGCGCGCTCACACTGGCCGCAAAGTAACGGCCAATGCCCACGCGGTGCACATCCGCGTTGCCATTGCTCACTGCAACGATCGGCCAACGGGCCGCCATGGCGTCGAGCAATGGAATCGCATCCTCAAACAGCTCCACCTGCATGCGGGCATCAAAAAATACCTCAAACGCAGGCTCCGCCAAAGTCGGGTCATCGCCACTCCGTTGCAGGGCCAGCCGGATGGATTCACGGCGCAGCACGCTCAGGTCATGGGCGTGGTCTGCCCATTGCGCTTCGGTATCCGCGCGCAGCAACTGACGCTGATGAGGATCGGCATACATGACGGCGGTGCGGGGCGCGTGTGCTGTGAGCCATTCGCGCAACAGGTCTTCGGCCCGGTGAATCGCGGGCCACACGGGCCACAAGGTGTCGTCCAGATCAAGGGTGATGGCGCGGATGCGGCTCAAGTTCAGCATGGGGCAGTGCGCGACTCGCGGGAGCCGCCAAAACAACGGAGGAAGCTGTGAGGGTACACACAAACGGCGCCGCACCGGGCCGCACAGAGCGCTACCATCAAGCCTGTTGCTTTAACGACCCACTCACCCATGCCCGCCATCACGCTTGATATGCCCAGCCCGACGGGCGAACAACTCAAAGCCGCCCGTTTGGCAGCCGGCCTGAATCAGGCCCAGGCCGCTGAACTGCTGGGCTACTCCTTGCAAACCGGAAGCCGCGGCGGCCTGCAGTCCCGCACTTGGCAAGCCCTGGAAAGCCCGACCGATGACCGCAACATGCAGGGCCCGGTATTTGCCATGTTTTTGCTGCTCACCGGGCAACACCCCACACTCCAATTGGTAGACAAAGACCTCAGCGATACGCCCCCGACCTCCAGCACCGAAGCCGACTGACACTCACCGCGACCCAATATTTCCCTCATGGCACTCCCCTCCCCCTTTGCACCCGAGCCCTCCTACACCCACGGTCAACCCGCACGCACCGCAGTGCTGTTGTGTAACTTGGGTACGCCGGATGAACCCACCACCCCGGCTGTGCGCCGCTACCTCGCCGAGTTTTTGAGTGACCACCGCGTGGTCGAGATTCCACGGCTGCTGTGGCTGTTGATCCTGCACGGCATCATCCTGCGTTTCCGGCCGGCCAAGTCGGCCGCCAAGTACGCCAGCATCTGGACGCCTGAGGGCTCGCCACTCAAGGTATGGACCGAGCGGCAGGCCAAAATGCTGCAGGGCTGGCTGGGCCAGCGTAACCACCACGTCAAGGTGGCGTGGGCCATGCGCTACGGCAGCACCAATATTGCCTCCCAACTCACCGCCCTGAAAGCAGACGGGGTCACCCGCGTCCTGATCGTGCCCGCCTACCCGCAATACAGTGCCACTACGACTGCCAGTGTGTTTGATGCGGTCTACGCCTGGGCCTCGAAAACCCGCTCGATTCCTGAGCTGCGTTTTGTCAACCACTACCACGACCACAGCGGCTATATCGCCGCGCTGGCTGCCAGCGTGCAGCGCTACTGGCGTGCCAATGGCCGGCCTGACAAGCTGGTGATGAGTTTTCATGGCGTGCCTGAGCGCACCCTGCACCTGGGCGACATCTACCACTGCGAGTGCTTCAAGACCGCACGGCTGCTGTCCGAAGCTTTGGGCCTGTCCAAAGACCAGTTCAAAGTGACCTTCCAGTCCCGGCTGGGCCGTGCCAAATGGCTGGAGCCCTACACCGAGCCTACCCTGATAGACATGGGCAAGGCCGGTGTGGAGCGGGTAGATGTGATCTGCCCCGGGTTCACCAGCGATTGCCTGGAAACCCTCGAGGAAATCAACATGGAAGCCCGCGAAGCGTTTTTGCATGCAGGCGGCAAAGAGTTTCACTACATCCCCTGCCTAAACGACGACCCGGAGTGGATCACTGCACTCTGCCAGCTCACCGAAACCCACCTCGGTGGCTGGCGGACCCAAGAAGCCCCCGACACCGCGGCCCAAGAGGTCTCCCGCGCCGCTGCACTGGCATTGGGCGCGAAACAATGAGGGCTCAGCCGCGGCAAGCGGCGCCGCATGGTGTCCAATACATCCATGGAAATGAACGCCCTCAATGAACAACGCCTCCATGATCTGGAGATCAAGGCCAGCTACCTCGAAGACACGGTGGACCAGCTCGACAGCATCATCATCCGCCAACAAGCGCAAATTGAGCTGTTGATCCGGGAGGTGACCCACCTCAAGCAGCAGACGCCGGATGCCGGTGTTGCGCGGAATCTGCGTGACGATCTGCCCCCCCACTATTGATTCTGGAAACTGATATGTCGCTTCACACTTGGTGGTTGTTTGTCATGATGACGTTTGTGGTGTCGGGCACGCCCGGCCCGAATATGCTGCTGGTCATGAGCACCAGTGCCCGTGAAGGCATGCGCGCAGCCATTGTCAACATGGCAGGATGCATGACCTCGTTGATGTTGATGCTGGGGCTCTCTGCCGCAGGTTTAGGTGCGCTGTTGCAGGCATTCCCGGCTGTGTTTGACACGTTGCGTTTGGCCGGTGCCGCTTATCTGGCCTACCTGGGCGTTCAATGCTGGCGCTCGCCGGTAAAGGATGCGGAAAACACCGCAAACAGCCCCACAACCCCAGCAGTCAGCGCAGGCACCAGCCTCTGGAGCCATTACCGCCAGGGCGCATTGGTCGCGGCCAGCAACCCCAAAGCCATTTTGTTTGCGGCTGCTTTCTTCCCCCAATTTCTGAACCCTGAAGCGGCGCAACTCACCCAGTTCGCGATTCTGCTGGGTACTTTTGCGGTCGTCGAAGTTGCTTGGTACTTTGTGTATGCAGCCAGTGGAAAGCAGCTCTCGACCTACCTGCGCCGTGCCACGGTGATGCGCGCTTTTAACCGCCTAACCGGCGGCGTTTTCGTGGGCTTCGCGGCACTGATGGCGGCTGCCAAAAGCTAGACCAACGCGCGCTGCCGCACCTCAAGCGAGGTCTTGGTAGCGCGAGTCTTTCTCCACATACATCTGTAGATCGCAGCGGTGGAGCCAACTGGCGAGGGTGTCTTGGCTGTCCGCCAGCGCAAGCCCGGCGCTGGCTGAGACGCTCAGCCCCGGGTGCACGCTGTCCCAATCAAATTCGTTCACCGCTTTGTGGATGCGCGCAACCACCGAGGTGCTGCTCTGAGCCTCCACGTGGCTGAAGAGGACCACAAACTCATCGCCCCCAAGCCGCACGGACACATCGCCCTCACGCACAAAGCCACTCAGAATCCGCCCCACGGTCCTGAGCACCTCGTCACCCACCAAATGGGAAAAGCGATCGTTGATTTGCTTGAAGTGGTCGATATCGACAAACACCAAGGCAGGGGCACGCTGGCGCTCGGTGGCATCGCTTAGCAAAGCCGGCACGATTTGCTCGAGATACCGGCGGTTGTAGAGGCCGGTCAAGGCATCTTGCATGGCCAGCCGCTCCAAATGGCGCGTTTTCTCTTCCAAATGGCGGCTGGCTTGGCGGTCTGCCCGCACCCGCATTTGCCACTCCACACGCTCTTCGCGGCTGTGCAAGGCCTCTTTGCGAAGGTGCATTTCCTGCATTTTCCAGAGCCGTTGCTGCGCTTGTGCCTGCAGGTCTTTGCCCTGGGCAGAGTAGATCTGGATCAGCAACAAATACGCAGTGGCCCGCAGATGCTCGTTTTCAGCCCGCGCCGCAGATTGCAGCAAGCGCTGGGCATGGGCCTCGGCCGACATCCAATCCTCAGCGGCCCATGCAATTTCGGTCCTCAGCCACATCTCAAGCAAGATCACCGCCGCCTGGCGCATGCCCTTGGCCACGCTGGCCGAAATCATGTCTGCCCTGCGGCTAGCCTCGTCTAGGTCGCCCTGCCAGCACAGCTCAAATGCATGTGTCAGGTCCAGCAGCGCGCGGGTTTTGCGATAAGGGCAGAGCAAGGAGCGCACACTCCCGGGTTGCGAGGTGACTTGTTCGGGCAGGCCTGCGATTTGCGTCAACCGGTCGAGCGACAAAAAAGTGCCGTGGTAATACCGGTCCAGAAAACA